>JARFRD010000163.1 GCA_029287435.1 Gammaproteobacteria bacterium | reverse complement strand
ACGATAAAAACGCTCTGTCAGGCGTGATATATGTTCCGGGGGAATCCCGATGCCGTCATCCTCAACCCCAACCTGGATGGTATCGCGCAGGCTGTGACAGAAGATTCTGATTGTCCCGCCATCAGGTGTATAGCGGATTGCATTGGTGACCAGGTTAGTGATCGCCATTTGTAATTCGCTGCGGCTGCCTTCAATGCTGGCTTCATCTACGGACAGGATAATCTCATGCCGACCATCATCAAGCACCTGGGCATCGTGATGTATTTCCTGCAACAGCTCGGCAAGATCCACTATGTCCGGATACATTGGCCATTCCTTTGACTCCAGTCGAGCAAGCACGATCAGATCCTCGAGAATCTGGGTCATACGCTCGGTCTGACTCTGGATTTTTTCCAGCGGCGCAATCATTTTATCGTCAGCCTGATCAATCAAGGCTTCAAGATAACCCGAGATAACGGTTATTGGCGTGCGTAACTCGTGAGAGGCATTGGCGATAAAATCGCGCCGCATATCTTCGAGCTGCTGTTGCTGGGTAATGTCTATCGCACTTAACAGGTATTCACCGTGACCATAGGGTGTGATACGCAGAGCAACCCGCCTTTGGCCGAGCTCAATCTCGGCCTGGTCGTTAAAGTCTTTACTATTCAAGTACTCAACAAAAGCAGGGTCACGTATCAGGTTATCAACACGAACGCCGTTATCCCGCGCCTGCTTGAAACCAAACAGGTTGCGCGCCACCTGGTTATACCAGTCAATTTCAAAACTGGAATTAAGCACGACAACGGCATAGGGGAGTGCCTGGGTCGATTCCTGAAAACGTGTAACGATCTTGGTGAGTTTTTTACGGGATTTACGCTGGCGCAGGTAAAGCTGGTACAGCTTGTAGTAGAGCTCATCCCAAATGCCGATAGATTCCGGGACGTTTTTTTTGCTTGGCTTATCCAGCCAGCGAGTCAGGCGACGGAGATTATGGAGATTCCAGACTGTATATACGACGAGGCCAAGGAAAAGTAGTTCCTGTGTTCTGCCGCTGATCAGCCCCGGAACGATCAGCAGAACGCCTATCAAGAGCAGGGTAAATATTTCCCTGCGGAAACCTGAAATCATATTTGTCGCGAGAAGCGATACCCTCTGCCATGAACAGTTTGAATTAACGGGTCAAGTTTATAACTTTCAAGGTTTTTGCGCAGCCGGCGAATATGTACATCGACGGTGCGTTCTTCGACATACACCTGGGTACCCCAGGCCTGATCCAGCAACTGGCCTCGTGTGAACACACGATCGGGATGACTCATAAAGTAGTGCAGCAGCCTGAATTCGGTAGGTGGCAAGCTGACTTCTTCATCTTTAACTTTGACGCGCTGACTCACAGGGTCAAGGAACAGATCACCGAACTTGATCGGCTGCTCGTCCGGCATACTGCGACGTAATACAGCCTGGATGCGCGACTTCAGTTCCCTGATTGAAAATGGCTTGGTAATGTAATCATCGGCACCGACATCAAGGCCAAGCACACGATCTTCCTCTTCAGCACGCGCAGTCAGCATGATAACTGGCAGCATGGAGTGATACTTACGAATTCGATGCAACAGGTCGATACCTGAATGATCTGGTAGCATCCAGTCCAGTAGAACCAGGTCGACCTGCTTGTTTTCTATGACTTCCCAGGCTTCTTTTGTAGAGCCGGCAGCATGCAAGGTATAGCCTTCTGGCTCAAGTGAATAAGCCAGCATATCCTGAATTGCTTCGTCATCCTCTACAACCAGTATCGTTGCTTGCATCATTTCAATAAGTCTTGCTCGACTTCTTCCATATTAACGTGGCGAATATTCTTGCCGTGAACCAGGTAAATCACGTATTCACAGATATTCTTGGCATGATCACCGATACGCTCAAGCGCACGTGCAGCCTGGGCAACGTCCAGTGTTTCAGAAATGGTACGCGGATCTTCCATCATATAAGTAATCAGTGAGCGCATCAGCAGCTTGTATTCTTCATCAACCTTTTTATCCGCTTTTTTGATCACTATCGCTTCATCAACATCCATTCGGGTAAATGCATTCAGAGAACCATGCACCATGTATTGCACATGGTCAGCAAGATGATTAATGCCTGAATAACGGTTATGAAAAATGCCGTCTTCTTCGGCAATTCTTACCGCCATCTTGGCGATGCGTTCCGCTTCATCACCAATACGCTCAAGATCCGTGATGGTTTTGATTACAGCAATCACCATGCGTAAATCAGAAGCTGCGGGCTGACGTCTTGCCAAGATGTTTACACAGTCCTCATCGATACCCACTTCCAGAGTATTGACCTGGTGATCATTTTGGCAAACTTCTACACCTTCAATAGCATCCAGCCGGGTTAAAGCACTGATCGCATTGCGTACCTGTTTTTCAACCAGGCCTCCCATTTTAAGCACCTTGTTTCTCAGTTGTTCGAGCTCTTCATCGAACTCATGAGATATATGTTGGTTTGAACTCATGTAAAACGCTCCTATCCGTAACGGCCGGTTATGTAATCTTCAGTCGCTTTTTCTTTTGGATTAGTGAAGATTGTATTAGTGTCACCGAATTCAATCAGCTCACCCAGGTACATGAAAGCTGTATCGTCTGAAACGCGTGCTGCCTGCTGCATGTTATGTGTAACGATCAAAATCGTATAATCTGATTTCAGTTCGTAAATAAGTTCTTCGATTTTCAGTGTGGAAATCGGGTCCAGCGCTGAAGCTGGCTCATCCAGTAGCAAAATCTCGGGTTCGATTGCAATCGAACGCGCAATCACCAGGCGCTGCTGCTGACCACCGGACATACCCAGTGCGTTTTCGTTCAGCCTGTCTTTGACTTCATCCCACAATGCCGCACCTTTCAATGCCCACTCAACACGCTCTTCAAGCACTCGCTTCTTGGTAATACCCTGCAAGCGCAAGCCATAGGCTACGTTATCAAACACAGTCATCGGGAATGGATTCGGTTTCTGGAACACCATACCCACACGCTGACGCAATACGGTTACATCCATATCACGGGCAAGAATGTTTTCATCATCGAGCAGAATTTCACCATCGATATGACACTCATCAACCAGGTCATTCATGCGATTAAAACAACGCAACAACGTCGATTTACCACAGCCACTGGGTCCAATGAATGCGGTCACACGATTACGCTTCATACCAAAGCTGATATCTTTCAAAGCCTGTGCACCACCATAATAAAGATCGAGTTTATTTACCCTGAGGCACTCTTCAGTTTCCTTGCTCTGCTTGCGATCAACCAGCGAAGGATCAATATTTGTTGTTAATGATGATGTATTCATATCCATTATCCAGTTTTAACCAGATTAGTTGTCGAGTGCGCGGTAACGTTCGCGCAGCTTGTTTCTTAAATTAATGGCAAACAGGTTCAATACCACGATAACCAGAACCAGCAAGAATGCCGTTGCATAAACCAGTGGTCGAGCAGCTTCCACGTTAGGGCTCTGGAAGCCGACATCATAAATATGAAAGCCAAGATGCATAAACTTGCGCTCCAGGTGCAGGAACGGGAAGTTACCATCAAGCGGCAGGCTCGGTGCCAGCTTGACTACGCCAACCAGCATCAGGGGAGCGACCTCACCCGCTGCACGTGCGACCGCGAGAATCAGACCCGTCATAATTGCCGGACTTGCCATCGGTAATACAACGCGCCATATAGTTTCCGCCTTGGTTGCACCCAGTGCAAGGCTACCTTCACGCAAACTACGCGGTATTCGCGCCAGCCCCTCTTCCGTGGCTACGATAACAACTGGCAAAGTTAATATCGCCAACGTTAATGATGACCACATTAGACCGGGCGTACCAAATGTCGGGGCCGGTAATCCTTCCTGGTAGAACAACTGGTCGATACTACCGCCCACGACATAGACGAAGAAACCCAGGCCAAAGATGCCATAAACAATCGATGGCACACCGGCAAGATTATTTACCGCAATACGGATGACACGGATCAGTGGGCCCTGTTTCGCATATTCACGCAGGTATACTGCCGCAATTACACCCAATGGAGTCACCATCACAGACATCAGCAACACCATCATCACGGTACCGAAGATCGCCGGGAAGATACCCCCCTCGGTATTGGCTTCACGCGGATCGTCGGAAATAAATGACCACAGACTTTCAAAGTAAAACCCGAGCTTCTCAAAGAAAGTCATGCCGTTCGGCTGCCAGGCCTTGATGACCTTTGACAATGGCATGTTGATCTCGCTGCCATCCATCACGGTAACTACAATGGAATCACGGCCAATGTCTGTATACAGCGCCTGCAATCTTTTTTGTAATTCAGCGTACTGCTGATCAAACCCTGCTCGTTCTGCATCAAGTTCAGCTTGGACTTCATCCGTTAGCTCGCCGTCCAGTTCGTAACGACGTTGTTTCAGGCGCAAACGTTCTAACTCATAGTTAATCTCGCCGATTTCCTTACGCTCCAGGCGAACAATTTCTTCACGCAGATCTGTTACGCGCTGGAGACGCTCCTGTAATGCCTGATGAGCGTCGTAGCCCTCAGCGACCAGCTTATCTTGTTCGTACACAGCTTTCAGGTAACCGTAAAAATTACCCCATTCGACTCGCTCTAAAACGAGTACATCAGCGGGTGTTTCACGGCTGGTAATTTTTTCATCGTAGATCCAGCGGAAATCGGCACCCAGAATGTCACGGTTGCCGGTTTTTACCAGGTGGCGGGTTATCGTTCCTTCTGTGCGGCCGTAGTCAGGCAAGCGGGCTGCAGGAATAGTTTCTGTTTCAATGAATTCAGCAATCAGGCGCCCGCCATCGTAGCCCATGTCATACACAGGATCGGCCCAGAAGTGACTCATGCCACGCCACATGACCAGCAATAACAATCCGAGTACGGCAATGAGCGCCAGCGAAATAGCAGCTGCATCAAGCCAGATAAATGGCGTACCCGTTCTGAACCAGTTGCGCATCATAATGCTGCATACCTCTTGCGCAGACGCTGCCGGATCAGCTCCGAAGCAGTATTAAGAACAAATGTGAACATGAACAGTACCAGTGCGGCGAGGAACAACACACGGTAATGCGTACTGTTTACTTCGGCCTCTGGCACTTCAACGGCGATGTTTGCTGCCAGTGTACGCATACCCTGGAAGATACTCATATCCATCACAGGCGTGTTACCGGTAGCCATCAACACGATCATGGTTTCACCCACGGCACGACCGAATCCCAGCATCAGCGCAGAGAAAATACCCGGGCTTGCGGCGGGCAGCACAACCCACATCATGGTTTGCCAGCGTGTTGCGCCCAAAGCCAGGGAGCCACGAATCAGGTGCTGCGGCACGCTGAACATGGCATCTTCAGCGATTGAGAATATGGTCGGAATCACTGCAAAGCCCATAATCAGGCCAACCACCAGCGAGTTACGCTGGTCATAACCGATGCCCCATTCGGTACTCATGTAAAGCTGCATATTGCCATCGAAGAACAGGTTTTCGATTGGCTGGCTCAGTGTCATCGACAACCACAACAGGCCGAGCACAACAGGAATCAGGATTAAACCTTCCCAGCCGTCGTAGCGGTTTCTATTAGGCACGTATTGCCAGAACCAGGCACAGATCAGGATACCTACCGGCATGATCAGCAGGAACGAGAACACACCCGGCAGATGATTCTCTACATAAGGAGCAAGCCATAAACCCGCGAGAAAACCGAGAATAACGGTGGGCAATGCTTCCATGATTTCGATGGTCGGCTTAACACTCTGGCGCATACGCGGCGCCATGAATTGTGCCGTGAACATGGCACCCAGAATCGAAATCGGTATTGCGATCAACATCGCGTAGAAAGCAGCTTTCAGGGTACCGAATGAAAGCGGCATCAGGCTCAGCTTGGCTTCGAAATCCTGGTTAGCAGCTGAAGACTGCCAGATATAATCTTCTTCATCATAGCCTTCGTACCAGACCTCGCCCCAGAGAACATCCCATGCAACCCCGGGATATACATTAGCCACATCGAAAAGGTGAGCCGTACTGGATTCATCCATTGCCAGCAGGTTCTGCGCGCGCGCAGACCAGGCAAGATGCGTCACCTTTTCATTTATAGTATTAAAGGTTGCGAGTGTATTTTGCGAGGTTGCGTAGTAGATCGTGATATTGCCGGCTTCGTCGGCTACAGCAAAGCCCTTACGCTGCTTCTCCATTGCTATCTTTGTTGGTCTTGCGCCCTGGCCTTCGAAATTACGAATAAACGTCAGGTTACTGACGCCATTTTCGTCTCGCACCTGGAACCACTGCTGTATCTCGCCATCTTCGAGCGCGATGATTAAAGAAGTACCACCGAGCAGCATGCCCATCTCGGCAATGACTTTCCCGTCGAGCAGTTCGGTCGGCTCATTATCCAGCCCCCCTCTCAAACGGTATTGCTTAAGACCGCCCGTCTCAACCGCGACATACAGATTTTGCTGACCGGGTTCAACAATAATGCGACTCACAGGATAGTCGATGGTGATTGAATCGATCGAGTCCTCCTCAACCACCAGCGCATCCGATAGCATGGATTCAGCCAGCGTATAGCTCGCATAAATCAGCCGACCATCTGCGGTCAGCGCTGAAATAGCGGCTTCTTCCTCGTCAACATAAAAAGAAACCTGGGTTAATGCCTCACCTCGCGCGTCAACCTCGATCGGCTCCTTGCCCAGCGGGTAACTGATCACCGGCGTCAGCGTGCGCACATCACCCGGATAGGAAATATCAAAAGAGTATTCAACCAGGATCACCGTGCCATCAGACTGCCCCAGCATGAGCATATTGGGAAATGTTTGGTAATGGCTGGTGACCTCAGCTGAAAGCTCGATGGATTTTGTGTCGGTGATTTCGCCATCAGTGGTTTTGAAGAAGATTGCCCGGCCGCTATTATCAATACGCACGCCAATATCACCCAGCTCTTCGAGCCCGATGTACAGGGTTTCAGCTTCAGTATTAAGTGCGAACGAATCTGCTGCTTCAACCTCGGCTGATTCGAACATGGGAATGACGACCTACAAGAAATAGAAGAAAATCAGTAGGATAGCAACAATAACGCTAACACCACCAATGCCACCGACATATTTCGCCGCCTTATCCGTCAGCGCCCGCTTGCCGTAGTCCGGTTTATCGCTTTTAGATGCCTTCAAAAACATGCGCGAATTCTATTCTCATTTTGTTACAC
>JARFRD010000115.1 GCA_029287435.1 Gammaproteobacteria bacterium | reverse complement strand
CGCAACCCACCTTAACTGACTTCAACGTTCCGGCTCAATTTTATAAATTGATTGTACCCTGCTCATTAAATATGATCTAAGACTACTATTTCATGGTGGACAGATAACAAAAGATAAGAAGGCGACACAGATGCAGCATAGACATGAACACCCTGAAGTCGCGCGTGCAATGCGCCCATGGAATTTTATCTTCTTCCTTATCTATGCTGCACAGAAAACCACCAATAATGCAGAAGGCATCTCCAAGGGTTCGATAAACCGCATCCTCAAAGATCCACAGTCACAAGGCGGTTTTGGTCTAACTCCTGAAAAAGCCGGTGCGTTCTTAACCGATACATACCTGGGTTGGTATATAAAAGCGCTCTTCGGTCTGCTAACAGATAATCTTCCCCTTTTCGGATATCGACGTAAATCCTGGCTGATTATCACTTCATTGCTGACAGGCATTACCTGGTTTTGGGTAGCTATGAACGGTACATCATTACAGGCGCTGTTGGTCGGCCTGATGATTATCAACATCATGGTTGCTTTCAACGACGTGGTTTGTGATGGCCTGATGGTGCAAACTGCGCAACGTTTTGAGCTGCAGTACAAACTTCCCGCAGGCACCGTCAACCGGCCTTTTCAGGCGGCGATGTGGTCAGGCGCGTATGTCGCTTTATTTATTAGCAGTATAGCTGGCGCCGTCATTGCACAGTTTTTTGAAATGCGTATGGCCGCGGTCATATCCGGTATCGTCCCACTCGTGCTTGCCATTGCCGTTGCCTTCCTGGTGCGAGAGGAAAAAGTAGCGTGGGACAAAGAGCGGGCAAAGAAGGGCTTTATAGCCATCGGTGTGATTATTATCGTGGCCTTTACCATTCTAAAGCTCAAAGACATACCGGCGGATAATCCAGTACGACCGTTTGAACCCATCATCACAGCAGTAATCATCATTACCGCCATGCTCTTGATGGTGCGTATCCCAAAGGCTCTTTTACCTCCTTTGATACTTGTATTTTTCTGGCAGGCGGCGCCTTTTGACTCGGGCACTTCATATATGTATCAGTATTTCACTCTACTCAATACACAGTTCGTCGACGCGCTGGGTAATGAGGGTTTTATACTTGATGCTATGCGCACTTTTGTTGTCTGGTTGGGTATAGTAGACCAGGCCACTTTACAGGGAGAGTCTTTTGTCGAACTTTACTGGAGTGGCATTTTACGTTCCATCAATGCGCTATTTGCGATATTTGGCGCTTTGTTTTACAGACGTTATCTTCAATCAGTACCGTTCGGACATCTGTTTGCCTGGTGCATACTGGCTCAAGGTGCTGTGATGGCCAGCTTTTTGTTGTTCTCGGTTGGAAAAGTAAGCGACCCTGGCATTTTAATGGCAATCATGGCGGTGGAAGGTGCTGTCTTCCTCATCGCGACACTGGCTATCTTTGGTTATGCGGCAAAACGTACACCGAATACGAATCAGGCCTCTATATTTGCTCTGTTTATGGGTATGTATAACCTTGGGCAGTCGATGGGGCGTGAAAGGGTTGGTGGCCCGATTTTTACATCTTTTGCTGACAAGGCCACGATCACTATAGATGGTGTAACCGAAACTGTATTACGTAATCCTGATATGGGTGTAACGGCAACAGTCGTGATCTCTGTTGCATACCTGGGCCTTGTCTATATATTAGTTCGTTATATGGTTCATAAGGGACACATCATGACACACCCAGAAGATGCCAAGGAGGCATACTAGAACCAGGATCGGTGCCGACTATCACATTTCTTGTGTATTAAAATATTAAACGTCTGCCTCTGTCCGATAGCGGAAGTTCGTGAAGCTGCGGTACCAGACCAAGTAAAACGACCGCTGACGACCAGCAGTAGTCATTAAGCCGAATGCCTGAATGATTAAATTCGGTGCTTTGTATTTCTTCAGAGATCGAATTTAAGACCGACGGTCACAGTACAGTCAGTGGTAGTTTCATGTGTAATGTCTTCGGTGAAAGCCAGTGTCAACGAACTGGCCTTACTATATGCCACGCGCGCACCAAAGGTCACTAGCCAGGGGGTATCATCCAGCTGTTGAAGGGATGTATCATACGGTGAGCTGCCACCCTGTACCTGTGCCATCAGTGACCAACGATCGCTCAATCGATAACCGAGCGTGGACGACAATCGTGCATAGTCCTGGTATGCGGTGGCAGTGCTGCCAGTCGCAAATGGGTGTAGCAGGTGTCCCTCGACATGCCCGAACCAATTACTAGACAGCCATGAAACCACACCGCCGATTGCAATGTCCGGTTTACCCGTTCCCCATCCACGCTTGCGTGACCCGGTCGGCAGGGTGATTCCGCCAAGCAGAGCAGCTGACCAGCCTTCACCGCTGATCAGATGGTGACGCAGACTGATAGCGAGATTACCCACTTCCCAGCCTTCTTGCCCTTGCCAGCTTTCACTGCCATCCGGGTCGTTGTAGAAATAAACAAACTCGTCATCAGGGCGAAGTTCACGGCCTCCATTTGGAAACCCGAACGTCGAGTGATAATCACGCAGAAACGAGTCCATAAAGCCGTCATAGGCATAGTACAGCGGTACTGTCAGGGCAAGCTCGGTTTTCGACGTAAATGCGCGTGTCAGTTTCAGATTAAGACTGTAGAGTTCCATATCGACCAGTAGCTTGCCGTCCGGCAGTGCATCAAACTCGTAAATACTGCTGTAAGTCTGCAACAGTTCGATACCGAGTGATTCACTATAAGCTTGCAATGCCGATGAGGGTAACGGGTCATAAAACCGAAGCATCGGGGGGTACATGTTCTGCACCGGTAATGGCGCAGTCGTCTGTGCTGTTTGTTGAATATCTGACCAGGCAGAGTGCGAAGCAAATTGACACAGGAGCGCGGTGGTCAGAGCATTGAGGTAATGAATGACCTTGAATAATCTACGTCTTTCTGTTTTCACCAACATAACAATTAAATACTATTATAGGGACTTCAATTGATGAGACAAAAGGAAAACGTCTTTCCAATATGTCAGTGATTGGTCGTAGGCAGACAAAGACCTACCTAATACTTATTTGTTGTTTCATATAACGTAACAGGTAAAAAATAATACTAGATTTTTTTTCAGCAGTAATTTATATGCAATGCTAAAACCCCTGACTTCGAATTCAACGGCTAATGCCGCTACTGACGTTTGTTGTTTTCTATTCGTTCCCTATCGCAGGCCGCCATACCCGGTTATCCCTGGCACGAGGGAATAACCGGGACAGGATCCAGTTAACAAAGGTAAAGAGGTCATCAGCAAAGCTGTTTAACAGCTGCAACAAAGGTAGTCACATCATATGGCAGCAGTCACTCACCTCTCCGTGTAGATAGGCCCTGTTATGTTTTTATTTATGTTTGTGTTCAGGATAATACGGCAGCAGGGCTTCAATGCTTTGTTTTAGCATTGTTGCGTATTTCTGATCAGCATTTTGCTTGGCCTTCATCGCAGCAATAATAACCGCATGATGTTTGGCCAGGCGCTCAGCATAGTCTTTTTGATCTGGTTTTACCCGCTGTGTTAGAAAATAGTCGCTGATTGTCGAGATGATTTTCTGCGCATGCTGTTCCTTATTCATCACCCAGCGAACCAGTTGATTCTGTGATTGGGCATCTGACTTGCCGGCCAACTCAGCAATTAACTTGGCTGACTTTTCTGCTGTAGCGGAATCTTCAAGCATAGATTTAACCCGTGCGTAATCATCATAAATACCACAGGGTATCTGGCAATGAGAATAGGCAGGCTGCAGTAAAAGCAGACAAGATCCGACAACAGCAAAGACTAAAAGCATTATTTTTCTAGAGGTTCTCATCATATTTCTCCTTGGTAGTTTAAAAATCGTCAATTACATCTCAGCATACCAGGCAGTATCAGTACGCCTTCATGATGGTCGAAATGGTCCGATATGTGATTGATCGATTGTCAACTGTTCTTATACCATCAAGACCCTCTATCATAGGACTGTTATGGCGGGTTAATATAGTTGTTATGTGTAAGGGATTACGTTTTCAAGGGGTCAGAGTACTTGAATACTTAATAATCGCTTCTGGCCGTTAGCAGACGTCTAACTCAATAAACCAGGAAGTAAAATAATCGGATCAAAACTTAGCAATAAAAAAGGCGACAGCTACTTCATCGCCAGCACTATCATAAATTTCTATTTCTTTTTCCAGCTCGGTCATTACTTCAACCAGAGCCGGTGAACGATCTTCACGTTTCGATAACACATTAAGGCGCTTACGGAGCGGTTCGTAATAGCTGGCCCAGGATTTTCGGGTAGCTAGCACAGGATCAGTGGTGATGTATCCAGCAGAAGTTAATTCATCGAGAACAGCATCAGTAGTTGTGATGTCTGGATACTCTGTTTCCCAAAACTCTGCAACCTTCTTATTACGGTCATCCGCATCGCTATTCCAAACGATTTCGCTGAACACAAGCCAGCCACCCGGTTTTAACAGGGGATGCCAGCACGACAACGCGTTGCTGCGGCCGATACTGTAGATGGCGGATTCTGACCAGACCAGATCGAATTGACCTGTTACGCCATCCAGTGGCGGAGGATCTCCCATGTCGCCAGTTACAGCACAGATGCGATCACCCAGTCCGCGTGCGTCAGCTTCTGCGTTGAGCTGGGCAAGGAATGGTTCATTCATGTCCAGTGCAAGGATGCGTGCCCGCGGCAGGTGTTCAGCAAGGGCGAGAGTGGATGCGCCGGTGCCGCAGCCAAAATCGGCAACACGTGCTGCGGCTGGCAGATCTTCTTGTAGTTGTTCAACCAGTTGACCTGTTACACACGGGTCGCCCGGTCCCAGGTGCTGCAGGCCGTCGAAGATGACCGTATAGGCATCGATGATCTCCTGATCGATGTCAGTCATGGTCAGCTAGTATTGCAGCGACAGTAAAAGGAAAGTGCATGTTTATTCTTGTGCAACCTGTATGCGGATATTTTGAACACCCAGCGACTTCAGCGCAGTATAAATTTGCCTGACCAGTTCATCGGGTAGCGGGGCGCCCTCGGATTTGGCGATCGTGCAGTCACCCTTGCCATCGATGCCGTAGCTGCTGATGTAGTTACCGTTCTCACCGGCGAAATAATTATCGACGCGCACTTCGCTGTAGGGCAGCGATGCACCATATAGTTTCATCTTGTCTGAAGAAAATGTGCAGACCTTGTCATCATAGATGTCACGGGCATAGCGTTTTGTAACATCAGCCAGGTATGAAATCGCTTGCTTTTTCTGTACTACTTCAAGTTTTGAAATATCAAAGTTCTCATATGTTCTGTTCGCCTGGCACCCGGCAACTACTGCCATTGATACGACGAGTATGGGAAGTAGGCTTTCTTTAATATCTTTCATTACGAACCCCGGTTGTCAGGCGGGGTTTTTCGGATAGACCGTCTTACCTTCCTTGATGGTCTCGATAACCTTGATCTGATCTATCTTAGCCGGTTCAACTGCCAGCGGGTCATCGGAAAGGATCACCATGTCGGCCAGTTTGCCGGCTTCAAGCGTGCCTTTGCGGTGTTCCTCGAAGTATTGCCAGGCGGCATCTTTTGTGACTGCACGGAATGCTTCGTATGTCGTGATTGCCTGTTCCGGGCCGAGCAACTTGCCACTTGCCGTGCGCCGGTTCACCGCGGCGGAAACCACATTCAGGATATCGATGCCGGCCACCGGTGCATCGTGGTGCAGGGTGAAATTCATTCCACGGTCTAGTGCCGAGCGCGCAGGATCGATGCGTGCCGCGCGTTCCGGTCCGAGAAAGATGTCACGGTGCCGATCACCCCAGAACTGGACATGGATAGGGAAGAACGACGGAACGAGTCCCTGGTTGGCGGCGAAGTTCAACTGGTCTTCGCGCATGGTCTGGGCGTGGATGATAACCGAGCGTAAGTCTGGGCGCGGGCGCTCCTTACGTACCTGTTTCACTGCCTCAATGAGGACGTCTGTGGCCGCGTCACCATTCGTATGTGCCAGGACTGGTACCCCGGCCTCGTCCGCCGTGCGCAACCAGTTGACTACCTCGTCGAGGGTCATGTTGGGATAGCCACGGTAGCCGCCATCCGGTGCGGGTACCTCTTGCGCTTCGTGTGCAGACTCCATGGCGTCGCCGCCCAGCACCATTTTCATGCCGACATCGGATCCGCAGCTGTCAGCCTCCAGCTCCGTGCTGGCGCCGGGCTGAACGTGATACGGCTTGCTCAGGTAAGCGGTATAACCCTGTATCGATCCGTCGAGTACAAGCTTGATGCCGCCCATGCGATAACGGGCTGGCGTGCTCCAGTTCGCGGCCAGGCGCTCGAACGTGGCATCATCAAGCGTGGCAAAGACGGGATAAGAAACCACGTCTATCGGGAGAACGCCGGCCTTGGCACCGCGCTCGAGGAGCGTCAGCATTCCAGGCACCGCGCCGCCTTCCTGTGCCGTGGTTATGCCGGCCTCGGCATACTTGCGCAGGCCGTATTGCAGCATTTCCAGGCTGCGCTCTGGCGCCGGAGAGGGCAATGTACCGAGCATGAACCCCATCGCTTTTTCTTCCAGAACGCCGTTCGGTTCCTTGCTTCCCGGCATCCGCTGGATTTTACCGCCCTCGGGATCTGGTGTTTCGGAAGTGATTCCCGCCAGTTCCAGGGCATTGCTGTTTGCCGACATCAGGTGGCTGGAGATATGCATGAGTACGATTGGATGATCTGTCGACACCGCATCGAGATCCTTACGAGTCGGGTGCCGCTGTTCGGCTACCCCAGTGTCATCGTAGCCCCAACCGATTACCCACTGTCCCCTGGCGGGGTTTTTCTCTTCGATTCGCTGCCGAAGCTTGCGCTGGATATCGGTGATTGTCTTAACGTCACCGATCGGGTAAGGATCGAGATTGACGACCGCGAATTTGAGAGCTTGTTGTACGACATGCGAATGGGCATCGATAAATCCGGGCATCAGTGCTCGGCCCTGCAGGTCGACCATCCTGGTTTCCGGGCCGCGCAGAGGCTTCAAGTCATTGAGTGAACCCGTTGCAGAGATAAGTCCGTCACGTACTGCCAGTGCATTCACCCTGTCACCATCGCGAATCATCGTAACGATTGGGCCACCGAAGTAGATTGCGTCAGCGAAGTCATCTTTAGCAACAGCGTTTGATCCCGTCAACATGGCAGTCGCTGCCATCATGCCCACTACGATATTTCTCATGTTAATTGACTCCTCTATGCTTCATCTGCTGCAATAGTTCCAAAGCAACGATTTGTTTTGTTGTGCGTTGGGTTACGGCACTTTATGCCACAAGTATGCGCCGGGAGTATACCCTCGAACTGACGACGGCCTCCACCATGAAGCTGCTGCTCTCCCAATCAAAAGGGGTCAGAGTAGTTGAAAACTTAATAACCGTCTCTGGCCGTTTGCAGACATCCAGGCAGCAATTTTGAGAAGAAATTAGGAGAATGTCCGATAGCGTCCCTTCGCGTTCATCCAGGTGACATACTGGCTACATGCGCTAAGGAATGTCTTTTTCCAGCAAGGTATTACCGAATGAATCCAACATTATTTTATATTGCACTGTTTAATCGCGAATTGGCGTAAATAATCCGGATCCATCCTGGCGCCGGGGCCATAGGCTAAATAAACCATGCCTCGTACATTATCTGCTGTTACAGCAGAATCTGGTCGATCATACATTCTAATTAATGTCTTGGTGGCAGTGTCCTTATCAGTACCTGAAACTCGCATGCTAGCCGCTTTTTTGGCCACATCACCCTGCTTCTCACAAACTTGCTCAGGCGATATCTCAGCAGCAAATGCTGGCGACGAACACATCACAAGACAGGCAAGAAATCCTAAATAGCGCATACATTTTCCTCAATTACAAAGAATGCTCGTAAGAGACCACGATTTCAATATCTGCACAAGCATCATAGACATTGCTGACAATTTATCGTTTATCAATTAATTATTGTGCATTCTAAGTGAAACTATGTACATAGTTATCTGCATGCTATACGAATGATGACTGCTGACCGTGAACTGACCTTTTTCGTATGTTTTGAAGCAGTTTGAGTTGAGCCAGGCGAGATACCTGCTCGCGACGCTACAATGGCAATCAGCAATGACTGATTACACTATGCAAGTGGACTGAACAGTGTCAGGTAATTTAACACTGACAAAAGTCACGTTGTTAGTTTGTCCATGTTATCAAAGACATAGTGAAATGGTACATTTTTTGCTTTCTTGTAAAATGGGTTGTAGTCATAAAAATAAAACAATGTTGTCTTTATAAAATGGGGGATAGGATGAATATTATTGAAAGGCGTAAATGCAAATCTGATGGGGCCACAGACTTCGAGCTTTGCCTCAATTCAGATCAGATGTATACATACACTCATATGCAGCAATTCGGCTGGCAAATGTATTTCATTCGCAGGCCACTTTTTGGAAAACCCATCGTAGTGATGACAAACAGTACGAATACACGCGTCGCTGTGATCGAGCAGGACGGGCGTTTTACTGTAAATCCATTAAAGATCACCTGGCGAGGAAAGGTTAAAACCAGTAGTCGACTGGTATCTTTACCGGGCTAAGGATTCAAACAAAGTAGCACCTTGTTCAATACGAGGCAACAGCATCAGTCAGTCAGATAGTAGGGTAGATTTGAACTAGTTGAATTAATAACTCAAGAATAAAAGAAGTCTGCATAGTATTAAGAAGTAATAAAAACTAAAGCTACCCTCTTTAACCCGCTTCGGCGGGTTTTTTATTTCCTCAGTATGAAGTAAATGCCTGCTGCCGGCAGCAGGTTGGCAGTGAGCGACCGGAAACCAATCATCCAGGCGAATGACTGCACACAATAGTCGAATTCATCGAAGCATGTTTATAATCGGCCAGATTCATCTGCAGAAGAATGATAAAGCCTGTCTTCAATGAAATGATATCTGTCACACGATGAGATGCACGTGGATGATCAAAGAAATCCATGCAAAATTTTTACGGACTGACTATTAGTGTAAACTTCTGCTACATCCAGATAACGATATTTTCGCCCACTACTTTTTATATTATTTCGCGCCTATACAGGGAAGCTTATGCCGGATTACAGAGTAATCGTTAAAAATAATAGACCCAAGCAATCCAATATAAGCGCCTTTCATATAGATTCACCTACAAATGGATTCCCGCTAACAGGCTTTCTGCTGCTGTTGCGTGGTTGGATTGTAGGAGACTATCTGCATAACAATAAAATACGACTTTGGGATAGAAGCATATCCAGTCCCGTCTGCGTCTCTGCATTGAATGAAACCAGGCCAGACGTCCTCGCGGCACACAAATTGAACGAGAGCAGCGAGCCTTGTGGCTTCAGCTTTGCGCTTAATCTGCTTAACTTGCCACCTAAATCAAACCTGCTTCTCCAGCTGGAATCAGCCAATGGCGATTTCACTACATTTGCAGAGCTGGATATCCAGCGTCCACGGCTACAGACGACCTGGTTATGTAAACGCAATCCCATCCTCGTCAATAGCCTTGGACGCTCTGGTTCAAGCCTGCTCATGAAGCTACTGAGTGAACATCCGGAGATAGTCATACAGTCGCCACACCCATATGAAGCGCGGCTGGCTAAATTTTACGTTAACCAGCTTTTACAGCGTTATGCCGAATACCTTGGCGGAGAGGTGAATTATCCTCCCGGGAATCTGCAGGCAGTAAACATGCACTGGTTGCATCATGAACTCAGCCAACAGCAATCATTAAGCAGGCAGTACTGTCAGCTTGACTTTAATGAGCTTGCGGATTTCACCATCAAAGCTATTGATCGAGCCTATGCCCATGTCAATGATTCAGAGGTGACAGCCAAACCTTCGAGTCGTTTTTATGCCGAGAAATCAGGCAGCGGGCATACCGCACGATTAATGATGGAACTCTACCCTGATGGGCACGAAGTATTCCTGGTGCGTGATTTTCGTGACATGTATTGTTCTATGCTGCAATTCAGTCAACAGCGGCAAACCGATGATTTTGGCTGGCAGCGGCAACATGCCGATGAATACATGGAAGTAGTTGCCGAACGTGTAGATCAACTTCGCGTCAGCTTTGAGAGCCGCACCAAAACACCAGCTGTTATCCGTTACGAAGATTTGTTAACAAAACCTCGCGATACTTTGCAGCAATTACTGACACACATGGACCTTGCTAGCGATGCGGATACGATAGAGAAAATGTGCAGCGTCTTGCATAAACAGGTTGAAGGCCACCAAACCAGTAAAAATGCAGAGGCGTCTATGCAACGCTGGGAAAAAGAACTGAATCACAAACAGCAAAGACACATAAATGATTTGTTGTCCCACTCACTTTCCACTTTTGGTTACAAGGTATAGGGACTAACTGCTGAAAACGGCATCATGTATGATACACATCCAATAACCGTCATCCAGTTTGTGCGCTCATCCCTGTATGCTGTCACGGTATTTATAACGAAAGACTGTTGCCGTTAGCAGACCTTCAGAGGGGCAGCCAGGCTGTTTTTTTTCGATATTAATGTTGGTACACCAGTCAAATGGGAGGACAAATGTTATGGCTATAAATAATCAAGAATGGCCAAGTTTGCCGCTGGACCAGTGGCAAGACACCTATGAGACACTTCACCTCTGGAGCCAAATTATCGGCAAGATCCGTCTTTCTCTTATGCCCTGGATCAACCACTCGTGGCACGCTGCTCTTTACGTGTCTGCGACAGGATTGACAACCTCTATCATCCCTTATGGTACTCGCGCCTTTGAAATCGATTTTGATTTTGTTATTCATCAGCTGCGCATTACTACCTCAGCGGGAGAGCAGCGCTTCTTCACACTGGAATCGATGTCGGTAGCGGACTTCTATCGAAAAATAATTCAGGCGCTAACTGAACTTGATATCGAAGTGCAAATTTGGCCGATGCCTGTAGAGATCCCTGATCCCATCCAGCCCTTTGCTGAAAACGAAACGCAAGCGGCATACGACCCGGAAGCTGTTGGACGATACTGGCGGGCTTTGTTGCAGGTGCATCGAGTATTCACCAATTTTCGCTCCCGGTTTATTGGAAAGGTGAGTCCGGTGCATTTTTTCTGGGGTGCGTTTGACATCGCAGTGACTCGTTTTTCAGGCAGGACAGCGCCGAAACACCCGGGTGGTGTTCCAAATTGTGCTAACTGGGTGATGGAAGAGGCATATTCGCATGAAGTATCCAGTGCCGGCTTCTGGCCAGGTGCAGGATTGGGTGAGGCCGCATTCTACGCTTATGCCTATCCAGAGCCGAAGGGGTTTAGCGAGTATCATGTGCATCCCGAAGCAGCCTACTACGACAAGGGGCTAGGTGAGTTTATCCTGCCTTATGAGGCCGTGCGAAACGCTAACGAGCCGGATACCGTGCTGCTGGATTTCCTGCAAACGACCTATGAGGCAGCGGCCGATCTGGCTTCATGGAACCGTAGTGCGTTGGAGCGAATATACAATTCCAGGCAAAAGTGATTAATTACTCGTTTCCGTGTTCGATTTTTTAATGGACATATATTGAGTGACCTTTTCTGTCCGCAGGTTCAACCGATCGACGCAACACTTTATCATTAGAAAAAATAGATGGAGTGTAAATAAGGGCTTATAGAAAACGAATATACTATTGCACAGTAAATTAATCTGAATAGAAACATTCCGACTAACACAAGGGCAAAGCAAGGTGAAACAAGCAGAAAAATGTAAAGGGATAGTTCTCGGGTTTGCTATTGGACTTCTGAGTTCAGGCAATGTGCTCGCTGCTGATGAAGTGCCGGGCACACAAGATGGAAATACGGACAAGCCGAAGGCCTTTGATATTTCCATAGGCACAGAGTTGATGTCTGGCGATACAACCTACTCTATAGGGTTCCCTGTAACTTTCCCAGATGGTAGCAGCGTAAATGGATATTTTCCTTTTAGTCAACTTGAATGGCCCCTGGACATCTGGTTGGCCAGGCTTGATGCTGATTTAAATATCGGTGCTTCATGGCGTATTAACGGTGTACTAAAAACAAATATCAGTGATCCAAATGATCACATGATTGATAGAGACTGGCTTCCACCTGGTGGTTGGCTTGATGTTTATTCCGAATCGAACATATCAGATTTCGATGCATTGATCTGGGATGTTGATGTTGAATGGGCGTTTTTACAGCGTCAATCCTGGAATTTGTATGCAGGACTTGGTTACCAGTACCAGAAATTTGAATATGAGGGTCAGCTGATCCAGCAATACTCACCGTCCGGGATCCCTGGATTTGATTTGTTTGGAGATGGCGGTGTTGCTATCACTTATGAGATGACATACAAAATGCCCTATGCTCTCATCGGCACAGATCTTCAGATCACGCCTAACTTTGCTATTGCAGGAAATTTTTCCTACTCACCCTGGGTAACCGCTGAAGATGAAGACCATCATCTGTTAAGGGATATAGTGTCCAAAGGCGATATGGACGGCGATGCAGTTATGATTGATGTGTCAGGGATATATGATTTTCATTCGTCCTGGTTTTTCGAAGGTGGTCTCCGTTACACAAAAATTGATGTTGATGGTGATCAAACACAACGGATTGATGGTATCACCTTAGGTACAGTTCATCAGGAATCGGAGAGTACACAGACTTCAGGTTACCTAAATATTGGATACAGGTTCAAATAATAAATAGACAGTGCTTGAATAAGTGATGTTTTTCTGAAGCACTGTCTTGTTGATAATATCGTTAGTCATAATGTTTGCTTATGCCAAGTGACATGGGGATTTAACGAGGTAACTCGTGATATCAAAGGTAACGAAAAAAGAGAACATTATCTATACTGCAACACCTTGTACTTAAATAGTTGTAGTTAGAGATTATATAAGCCGACCTTCGGGGCGGTTTTTCATTGTTTATTAAATGACTGCTTCATGTTGATAGCAGAAGTCTGTATTACTGAGGTTGTCAGGCCTGTAAAAAGTCGCTACCTAACCAAAGCCTTTATTCGAACTATAAGTTGATACTACTCGTACATATTCATGTTTTTGCCCTGTCAATCTAATCTCATAAAATTTCAAAACTTCCATATAATAATGTCACATCACTACCGCTCCATCTCTAGAAGGCAACATGAATAAAAAGGCGGCAATCATTATTACTATCATTCTATTATTGGT
>JARFRD010000113.1 GCA_029287435.1 Gammaproteobacteria bacterium | reverse complement strand
GTGGAGATGCAGAGGTTTTAATATGTTGTCATCTCGACCGCAGGGAGAGATCTCCCAGGCACTCTCATAATGCCCAAGAGATCTCTCCCTGCGGTCGAGATGACAATGTATATATAAGAGAAACCTGCAATTAACTCTGCGTCTCCACGCCTCCGCGGTAAAAAAATATGCCTGCTATCTAATTCCCCAACATAGCATCTTTCAATCCGGAATCCGCAGGCTCATCACCCAGCCAGATATCAAGCAACGCCTTATTGAAATCCTCACCGGGTATTACACCTTTGTCATCGCCTTTAATAGTGACACGGGTTCCAGTGCCGGGAACATAATCCAGCGTAATTACATCATTCTCATTCACTGTAGTGAACATGGCATTGAACATATTGATACGTTCTTGCAAAGCCTTTAACTGTTCACTCGTCATGTTCGATTCGAAACCGTCATTCCAGGCATCAACCAGCTTCTCGCCACTGACCTCATCATAAACAAAATGCATCAGCACGCGGTTAGGTCCGCTTTGGGCAATAACTTCATCCCGACTGTTCGCCCGATTCTCAACATACAAGGCACCGATATAAACCTTGATAATAAATTTTTTGCGATAGCCAATGCCATTGAGTTGCAGAGCCGTATCGGTACCTGGCAGTGTTACTGTATCGGGGAATTGCCTGCCACCGAATTCGATAGCCTGTCCGGAGCTGCTGAACATAATCGATAAAACAACCAGTATTGTTGAAAATAGCTTATGCATAAGCAGTCTCCCTCATTATTCTGTTCAGTGATTTTTGTAGACAATCCATAATATAATCCCGTTAAACCTCAAAGTCATTCCCCTGGAGGCGTGATCATGCATGAAGCTAACGTTCCAGTCAGGGAAAAGCTGCTGGTCTACTTTCTGTACATTGCCATATCATGCCTGTTTACATCCGGTCTGAATATCATCCATGCTGAATACCTGTTAGATATTCCATTAAAACCCGAAGCATTTATTGCACCACTGGTTGCAGGGGTGTTCTTTGGCTACCTGCTGGCACGCATAAAAATACTGCATGAAACCATGAGCCACATGGCTTACACGGATCCACTGACGCATATATATAACCGCCTGCATTTCGGACATTTCCTCGATTCCGAGATCGATCGCGTTGAACGTTATGGCAATACCTTTTCTATCATTTTTTTTGACATTGATAACTTCAAGGAAATAAATGACGAATACGGTCACCTGGTTGGTGATGAAATACTTGAAGAAATTACACAAGTGATTAGAAAAGCAAACCGAAGTGCGGATATATTTGCGCGCTATGGTGGAGAAGAATTCATCATCATGACACCGGCAACCGGTATCGATGGTGCACGCCAGCATGCCGAGCGCCTGCGCATTGACATTGAAAAGCACGAGTTTCTGAATGTGGGTACCTTGAGTTGCAGCTTCGGTGTTACCGAGTACAAACGTGGCGAAGATAATGTAACCAGCCTGATCAAGCGCGCTGACTCGGCGTTATATAAAGCTAAAATGCAGGGCAAGAACCGGGTAGAAGCGGCCTGATTAACTATCCGGCGGCTTCTTTATGCTTCAGGTTTCCATGCCAGGTCAAGCTGGCGTGCGGCGCGTACTTCATCGAGGCGTTTGACGGGTAGTGTATGCGGCGCTGTTGTGACCACCTCAGGATTGGACTCGGCCTCCTGGCGAATCTGCTCGAGCGCATCCATAAAACCATCCAGTGCTTCCTTGGCTTCAGATTCGGTCGGTTCAATCAACAGGCATTCAGGCACCAGCAGCGGAAAGTAAGTTGTCGGTGCATGATACCCAAGGTCGAGCAAACGCTTGGCAAAATCCATCGCCGTGACATGCAGCTCACTGGCTTCACGCTTGAGCGTAATAATGAATTCGTGGCTGGCACGACGGTCAGGGATTGCCAGTTCAAAACCGCGACGCCTGGCTTCTGCCATCATGTAGTTTGCATTCAAGGTCGCAAACTCGGATACGCGCGCCATACCATCGCGTCCAAGCAGACGCATGTAGACATAGGCACGTATCAACACCCCGGCGTTACCCATGAACGCTGACAGACGTCCAATGGACTGTGGCGCATCCTGCTCCTTAACCAGGTGGTAACCGGCATTATCCTGTGACACCAGCGGTAAAGGCAGGAATGGAATCAGCCTTTCAGCAACACCTACAGCGCCGGAGCCCGGTCCGCCACCGCCATGCGGTGTAGAAAATGTTTTGTGCAGGTTGGTGTGGATTACATCAAAACCCATATCACCCGGTCTGATCTTGCCAAGAATGGCATTCAGGTTGGCACCATCGTAGTAAAGCAGGCCACCTACTGCATGCACAATGTCTGCAATCTTTTCGATCTGGCGTTCAAATACGCCCAGTGTCGAGGGGTTAGTCAGCATCAAACCAGCCGTCTGTGGCCCAACTGCCTGTTGCAGCGCGTCGATATCCACATCACCATTATCCAGCGTGGGGATTTCCCGCACGTTAAAACCGCACATGGTTGCCGTGGCCGGGTTGGTACCATGCGCTGCATCAGGCACCAGTATTTCCTTGCGCCCGTCATCATCATTAGCCTTGTGGTAGGCATCGATCATCGCAATACCGGCGAATTCACCCTGTGCACCAGCCATCGGCGCCAGTGAAAATGCAGCCATACCCATGGCTTCACACAGCATCAGCTGCAGCTCGTGCATGCATGCCAGGTAACCCTGGTTAAGTTCGTCAGGCGTTAGTGGATGCTGCGACAGAAAACCCGGCAACTGTGCCAGCGAGTTACAGGCACGCGGGTTGTATTTCATGGTGCAGGAACCCAGCGGATAAAAATGCGTATCGATCGCAAAATTCTTCTGCGACAGACGCGTGTAATGTCTCACTGCCTGCATTTCGGACACTTCTGGCAGAGCCGCGCTGTCCTGGCGCAATAAATTTGATGGAATATCACTCAGATCAGCTTTGCTTACCGGCGCCTGGGGTGCGCCTTTACGGCCGGGCTTTGAATGTTCGTGTATCAGCATCAGGCAATTTCCTTCTGTCGGGTTTCAACATCAAGCGCGGCCTCTAATGCGGCCTGGTAGGCATTGATATCTTCTTCGCTTCTGAGCTCGGTAGCACATACCAGCAATGCATTGCCCAGCTCAGGGTATTCAGCACCCAGATCATAACCACCGAGGATGCCACGCTCAGCGAGCGCTTCCAGCACAGCTGTAACCGGCTGGTCGAGCACGAGTACCGCTTCGTGGAAGTACGGACTGCTGAAAGCATAGCGAACACCATCAATATCAGTGAGCTGTGCGACCAGGCTGGTGGTATTGGCATGACAGGCAGCCGCGGTGTTTTCCAGCCCTTCCGGCCCCAGAATCGCCATATGTATGGTCGAGGCGGTAACCACCAGGCCCTGGTTGGTACAAATGTTTGAAGTCGCCTTGGAACGACGGATATGTTGCTCGCGTGCCTGTAACGTGAGCACAAAACCTTCTTTACCATCGACATCGATGGTACGACCGACAATTCTGCCCGGCATTTGCCGCACCAGCGCACTGGTGGAACACAGGAAGCCGTAATAAGGCCCGCCACAGGACATAGGTGCTCCTAATGGCTGTCCATCACCACAAGCTATATCAACGCCGGTGTTTTCACTACCCCACTGGCCTGGCGGCTTCAGCACCGCAAGACTCAATGGATTGGTGATGGATATCACCAGTATCCTGTTTTCGTGCGCCCAGTCCGTAATCGCATCGATATCTTCAAGCGCACCAAAGAAATTCGGTTGCTGAATCACTACCGCGGTAATGTCACCACCGGCATCAGTCGCAGCCTGCTTCAGCGCATCAAGCTGTACCGTACCTGCAGCCAGGTCGTAATCGACCTCAAGCAGATCGATGTTTTGACCGGTTACGATGGTCTCGGTTGTCTTGCGATACGTTGGATGCACGGTTCTTGGTATCAGTACCTTGCGTGATTTTGACTTGCGATTGCCACGTATCGCCATGAGTACGGCTTCTGCCAGCGCCGAAGCACCGTCATACAACGAGGCATTGGATACATCCATATCCGTAAGCGCCGTCATCATGCTCTGGAATTCGTAAGTCAGCTGCAAGGTTCCCTGCGAGGCCTCAGCCTGGTAAGGCGTATAGGCCGTGTAATATTCACCGCGTGTGGTGAGTTGCCAGACAGCGGCCGGGATATGATGTTCATAAGCACCCGCGCCGATGAAGCATACCGCATCCGTATTCTGTGACGCACGCTTGTGCATCAGCCGTGAAATCTCCATCTCGGTCATACCTTCCGGGATGCCATCAAGGCCGGAAGTTCTGAGGTGGGACGGTATTTCATCAAACAGCGCCTCGGTACTATCGATACCGATAACTTCAAGCATCTGGCTGATTTCTTCTTCGGTGTGGGGAATAAACGGCATGGACGACTCTTGAATTTACTCAGGTAATTACACGTATGTGCGTCTTAATCTTCTATTTCTGTCTCGTAGCTATCAGCATCCATGAGGTCATCGAGCTGGTCACTGCTGGAAGGGCTCACCTTGAACAGCCAGCCATCATCATAGGGTGAATCGTTAATCGTCTCCGGTGCATCTGCAAGCGCATCATTCACCGCGGTGATTTCTCCGTTGACAGGCATATAGACATCCGATGCCGCTTTCACAGACTCAACCACACAGGCTGCATCTTCGGCTGACATTTCATCTCCAACATCTGGCAGTTCGACAAATACCAGGTCACCCAGTAGTTCCTGTGCATGATCCGTAATGCCAATTGTCAGACTACCGTCATCTTCAGTCCTTACCCATTCATGAGATTTCGTGTACTTCAGTTCTGAAGGTATTTCGCTCATTGCTTTACCCTTGATAGTTTATATTCGATTCCGTAGCCGAAATACTACACGCATACATCGAAGCTACAAAAGCTTATTTTCAATTTTGTTACTGCCAGGTGGGCTTGCCGTCGCGGACAAATACTGGTTTTATCACTTTTGCCGGCAGGCGCTTGCCACGTATCTCGACTTCACAGCTGTCACCGGTTTCTTTAGGCACACGTGCAAACGCAATCGCCTGTTTCAGCGTTGGTGAGAAAGTACCGCTGGTGGTTTCACCTTCGCCAATACCTTCGACAATCACTTTCTGGTGGCCACGCAATACGCCCTTGCCTTCAAGCACCAGACCGACCAGTTTCTGCTGCACACCAGTCTCACGTTCTTTCTGTATGGCTTTACGACCGATGAAATCGCGCGACTCTGGCTCCCAGGCGAGCGTCCAGCCCAGGCCTGAAATCAGTGGCGAGGTATTTTCGGTCATGTCGGTACCGTAGAGATTCATTCCCGCTTCCAGGCGCAGGGTGTCGCGTGCACCCAGGCCGCAGGGCTTGACCCCCACTTCTGACAGCCTGTCCCAGAAAGCCGGGGCTTCCGTATCAGGCAGCATAATTTCAAACCCGTCTTCACCGGTATAGCCGGTGCGACCAACGAACCACTCGCCACAATCACAACCATAAAAACGCTCCAGTTCAGACACGGCTTCGACCACATCGACGGGCAGAGCTTCAATGGCTTTTTCGCGAGCTTTTGGCCCCTGTACGGCGATCATGGCGAGATCAGTGCGTTCGTTGATCTCTATATCAAATCCGGTCGACTGCTGATCGATCCACGCCATATCCTTGTCCCGGGTTGCCGCGTTAACCACGACGCGGTACCAGTTATCGTTCATGTAGTAAACGATCAGGTCATCGATGACGCCACCGTCTTCATTCAGCATACAACTGTACAGTGCCTTACCTGAATGCTTGAGCTTGTCCACGTCGTTGGCCAGCAATTTTTGCAGAAATGCTTTAACACCTTCACCGGTGAGGTCAATGATGGTCATATGTGACACATCGAACATACCGGCATCATTGCGCACCCGGTTGTGTTCTTCGATCTGGGAGCCGTAATTGACGGGCATGTCCCATCCGGCGAAATCGACGATCTTGCCGCCGTACTCGATATGCTTGTCGTATAGAACTGTCTGCTGGCTCATAGTGTCAGTTTGATGCTGAAAAGCCGCAATCCTACTACTACTTCACACAATAAATCCAGACATTAGAAATATGGTTTCTCGGAGTCGGCACACCACGATCAGGCCAGGCATCACGCGTATACCAGCAACAGGTACCAGTAACTATCTTATTGACTTGATGTTGTTTTTTCTTTTAGCACGCGCAGGAAGCGGGTACTTTTTCTCGGAAATGATGCCGGCTGGTTCACCAATATGGAAACCCTGGGCATAATCGACACCGATGGCACACAACTCTTCGATGGTTTCATCATCACCTACATGGCAGGCGATGGTTTTCTTGCCGATGGTGGTTGCAATCTGCACCATGGATTTCACCATGGCCATGTTGACCTTGCTGGTTGTAATCTTCTCGATGAAATTGCCATCGATCTTGAGGTAATCAACTGGCCAGTCCAGCAGATAATTGAACGAGTCGAATCCGGAGCCAAAACAGTCGAGCGCCAGCTTGCAGCCCAGTTCGTGCAACTCGTTAATGCAGGTGCTGACCTTGTCCATGTTTCGCAGCGCCGTATGCTCCCTGATTTCAAACACCAGTCGTGAAGGAGTCAGCTTGTGTTTCTGCAATAAAAGCCTGATCCGAGATACCAGCTCGTCATCTTCGATCGCACCCGGTGACAGGTTGATGCTGATATTGATGGGTTTGCCAGCCTTGTCGAGGCGAGCAAGCTCTGCAATCACGCTGGACATTACCCAGTCATCGATTTCTGTCGACATGCCGAAACGCTCTGCTGATGGCAGGAACGCCTCGGGGTAAATCATTTCACTGTTTCTGTCCGGCAGTCTCAGCAGAGCTTCGTGATAAAACGGTTCGCCATTTTTCAGGTTAATCACCGGCTGGAAGAACAACTTGAAGTGATCGTTATCCAGCGCCTGCCTGAGCTTCTGCGACCAGCCAACATCCGCTTCCATCTGTTTCCTGACGTCACCGGAAGCATCATTAATATGGTATCCATTGCGTCCGTTGGCCTTGGCCTGGAAACAGGCCATATCAGCCTGTGACAGGATCTCATCCGCACTGAAGCGGTTGTTCTCGATCATCGCCACACCAACACTGAAATATACGTTCAGGGTTTCACCATCTTCGACAAAGCGCAGCTGCTGCATGCCTTCAACCAGCTGGGCAGCAATCTTGTCAGCCTCGTACAGGTTCACACCACGCGCGATAATCGCAAACTCGTCGCCACCGAAGCGTGCCACCAGGTCGGCATTACGCGTATTTGATACCAGCAGTTCGGCGACTTTTTTCAACAGGCGATCTCCGGCCGCATGGCCAAAGGTGTCATTGATAAACTTGAACTTATCGAGGTCAACAAACAGCAGCGCACTGCTGGTATTTTCATCAACAATCCTGTCGACCTCGCGTTCCAGCGACTTGGTAAAGCTGTGACGGTTAGCCAGGCTCGTAAGTGAATCATGGTTGGCGAGCCGGTTCAGTTCTTCGTCACGCGACTTCAATGCATTCATGGTGGCATTGAAGGCGTTGCATATGGTAACGATTTCTTCATCGCCCTTGACATCTACCTGCACGTATTCCTCGCCATTCGCCAGGCGCATCAACGGTTCCTGCAACTGCGTTAGTGGTGACAGGGATTTCTTGATGGCAAGTCGTCCGATAATCAGTAACACCAGGAACACTGCTGCAATGATCGCACTGCCCAGTAACATGTTCCGGCTTAACTGTTGCTGGTGAGCCTTGAAATTCAGACCAAGGTCAATGAAACCGATGATCTTGATCTGTTTCACATCGTCTTCATCAAGACTGAAATCCAGCATACCGTCAGATTTGATTGATTCAACCCACAGAGGTGCACTGACGCGTGCCATTGATGTCTGGTAGTCAGGTACAAAACGATAGGCATTGTCCTGGTCCTTTAATGCTTTTAGTTCGTCTACCTGTTGTTCGGTAAAGCGTGGAAATACAGTATCACCGAGCGCCGCATCCTTGTATTCCCCGAGCAGTTGTCTGCCCTCGGAGGTATAAAAGTACACATAGGCCACTTCCGGAAAGTTCTGCATGTGCTTGCGAATCACTTCCATCTGCTCATCACCGGGTGAGATATACAGTGGCGCACTCAATTCATCCAGCTTCTCAATCCATTGCCCGGCTTGCAGACGCACATTGTCATGTATCACCGAGGTCGAGGTCCACCACAGGGCGGCGATTGATACTGCATATACCAGGATACTGCCACCCAGAAATGCCCACTGTATACGACCAACCATGGTGTGGTTGTGCTTATGTAACTTCTGCGCAAGCATTTTCGGAAAAGCGATACATGACATACCGGTGCGCTTTGCTACCTGGCCAATGTGCATTCCGGCCAGTTTATTACGCGCATGTGCTAGCCTGTGGTTGATGCCACCCGCTTTATTTGTATCCGGCCTGTTACTGTTATCGACCATCGGCTAGGGCACATACACCAGGTTTTTTAAATAATCAGGAACGCTCAGACCCATGCGGTTTGCCACGTTAACGTTGATAAGAATATCGGCGTCACGCAACATAACAACATCGTCACCGGGTATGATCTTCTTGCCAACCGCACTGTCCAGTCGCTTGATAACGGTATTCACAACATCTTCATTGTTGTACTGAACACTCAGTAAAGCGCCCAGTTTCATAATGTCCGGATGGAAAGCCGCGACCTGTTTACCGTGCTTGACGCTATAGCTCATGACCTCCCTGATCGCGCGATTGCTTAACACACGGTTGTCCGGCAACAACCATATACCCTGCACACTCTGTGGCAGGTTCTTCACCACGTAGATCATATCGAGGTCTGTTGTCACTGCACGATGTATCAGTTTCACACCGGCTTTTTGTGCAGAAGCCGTTGCTTTCTCCACCAGGTGTTCCTTGTTTTTACCAGACAGTAAAACCACCTCGGTTAGTTTCGGATCCAGTTGTTTCCATATGGCAAACAGGCGGTCAGCCGATGGCACCATGCTTACGCCCTTCATCCACGGCTTAACCAGGCTCATGTCTTCATGGTTGAACACCTGGCAATACACAACCTGTTTATTCTTTAAAGAATGCGCTGCACGGGAGGCCAGCAAACCAATAGTTACGACCTGTTGTGCGTTGGACGCCTGCACCGTTTCGATCACATTCTTGCTACGTGTGGCATCATCGTTGAGGTTGTATAAGGTCGCACGCTTACCGAGTTTTGAAACAAGCTGACTCGCGATATCGGTATAGGCAGTTGCATCTGAACTAACCAGCACGGCCACCCCGGGGGGAGCAACTTCGGGTTTGGCTTTTACTTTCTTTTCAGCAGGCTTTTTCGGCGTTTCTGCTGGTGCAACCGGCTCTTCCACCGATTCCTGTTTTACCATCGGTTCACATGCCGCCAGCACCATCAGCATTAATAGCAGAACAAAACAGTTGTGCACACTGCCTGTTTTCCGAGTTAATGACCGGGTTGTATTAAATACGGTACCTGCCATGGCTTTGATTGATCTCAAAATGGTTATTTATCCGGGCGCACACGAACAACGGTGAGATTCACCCATACGTATATAGATTTATAGAATAAAGTCAGCAATTTAGACAGTATATGCTTGAAAATCTGCCTTATTTCACGACGGCCAATATGTCACCAGCAGAGGCCGTCGTGCGTGTTTTGATGCTTAATTCAGCCCCATGGCATGGCGCATGAACTGATCCTTGATGGGTGTAATCCGGTCAGCGAGTAGCAACCCGGTATTCCTGAGACCAACCAGCACCGGATTGGTGTTTCCGAACAGAGTTTTGAAGCCCGTCATGGAGCTCTCCATGAGCCGGTTATCGCCTTTTCTTGCTCTTTCGTACTTACGCAGGGTATGAAGCGCAAACCACTGCCTGTCGGCCCTGAGAGCCTGTATTACAACATCAGCCAGGCAGGCCGCATCCATAATGCCGAGATTCGCACCCTGTCCCGCCAGAGGGTGAATATTGTGGGCGGCATCACCAATCAGCGCCATGCCAGGCTGCACATACTGATCAACATGGGCATGGCTTAGCGGAAAGGCAGCCCTGGCTGAAACCGAGCTGATCGCCCCGAGGCGGTATTCGAAAGCCTGCTCCAGCTCGCGTGCGAAGCTGTCATCGTCCAATGCAAGCATATCCTCGACCCTGTCTTCATCGAGCGACCAGACAATCGAGCTGCTGCCATCAGCCAAAGGCAGGAATGCCAGTGGTCCCGAAGGCATGAAACACTGCCAGGCTGTTGCCTCGTGTTCGTACTCTGTTTTGACGGTACATACAATCGCTTTCTGCTGATAAGACGTGCGGTGCATCTCGATACCCATCAGCTCACGAACACGTGACTGTGCACCGTCGGCACCGACGACAAGCCGGGCCTGCAGAATTCTGCCATCGGAAAGTACGACCTGTTTCAGCGTTTCATCCGCGTGGATGGTTTCTATCTCGGCCGGACAGATCCAGTCAATCGCAGCGGACTTGCTGACTTTCTCCAGCAGGGCCAGCTGAATGACATTATTCTCGATGATGTACCCCAGCGTATCCAGCCCAAGCTCGGCGCTGTCGAAATGTATCTGACCAACGCCACTTGAATCCCAGACATGCATTTGCCGAAAGGGTGATACCCGCATGGCCCGCATGTCTTCAAAAACGCCTACGCTATTAAACAATTTCAACGAAGCGCGGTTAATCGCAGAGACACGCAAGGCATAGTCTTCGTCAAACGGTTCAGGCTCACGTTGATCCACAACACCGATGCGCAAGCCGGATGGCTCCAGTGCACAGGCAGAGGCCAGACCATTGATACCGCCGCCAACAACCAGGATATCGTACTGCGCCAGATCAGATATGGCTGGCTCAGACATGACTCGGCCTCCTGCCCATGCGGGCGATGCGTCCGCTCAATCCCATACTCTGACGCGCCAGCTGATGGCGCAACAATGGCACCAGACCAACCGTCACGAGCCCGGCCGCGCGCAGATGTCCCAGCGGTGCATTGCTGTTGGAGAAAATCTTGACCAGGCCATCGGTAAACCGATACACACGTTCGGTATCCTGTTCACGCTGTTCAATATAGCTGCGTAACAGGTTTGAATCTCCTGCATCATCAGCATCACTCAGCAATTCCGTGAGCAATGCAATATCACGCAGCGCAAGATTGAGCCCCTGGCCCGCCACGGGATGGATGGTGTGTGCAGCATTACCGACGATGACCACACGGCCGCGCACGACCTGTGTCGTTTCAATCAGTCGCAGCGGGTACACATGGCGCGTACCCACCTGCCGCAATCGACCCAGCCGGTAACCGAAGCGTTGCTGCAATTGTTGCAGAAATGTCTCGTCATCCAGGTTTGCCAATGCCTCGGCCTGCTCTGAGGGGACTGACCACACCACCGAACAGCGTGATTCTGTCATTGGTAAAAAAGCGAGTGGCCCGGTATCGGTAAATCTTTCGTAGGCAACCTGATTGTGAGGGTTGCCGGGGGTGACGTTGGTTATCACCGCACTCTGACCATAATCCTGAATACTGCTGCCGATATGCAGCATTTGCCTTACCCGTGAACTCACGCCATCCGCAGCCACCAGCAGGCGTGCCTTGATTGTTTTCTGCTTGCCGTTCTCAGTGATGGTTGCCAGCACATGGTCGGGTTTCTGCTCTATGTCAACGATTTGTGCCGGGCAATGCAGCGACAGGCGTGGGTGATTATCGAGGTGTTGATACAGGACTTCACCCAGTACCCGGTTTTCTGCAACATAACCGAGCGCAGCGACGCCTTCCTCGGTATGGCGTAAGCGCGTGGCACCGAAGTGTCCCCGGTCAGAAATATGTATGGTCTTTATTGCCTCGACGCGATCTTCGATATCCGCCCACAGACCCATGCCGTCGAAAATACAGCGACTGCCCCAGGACAGCGCCACGGTTCGGTCATCATAACTGGGTTGAGACTCGGACTTGAGTTCGAAGGCTTCGATCAGGGCGATGCGGTGTCCACTCGGTTCCAGCGCACAGGCAAGACTGGCGCCGACAAGGCCACCGCCGATAATCAATACATCACAATCTGTTGCAGACTTGTTCATGCTTTCTATTGCAGCTAGCGTGTTATACCGCTTCCTCAGCTTGCCATGACAGCTTCAATTTCATCACAGCTTCGCGGCAGTCCCGCTGACAGGATATCATGGCCGTCCCTGGTAACCGCAACATCATCTTCGATGCGAACGCCAATGTTCCACCAGCGTTTCACGCCACGAATGCCCGGCGGAATATACAGGCCCGGCTCGACCGTGAGTACCATGCCTTTTTCCAGCAAACGCCACTCATCATCGACCTTGTAGTCGCCGACATCATGCACATCCATGCCCAGCCAGTGGCCAGTACGGTGCATGTAGAACCTGGTGTATTTGTTTTCCTTGATCAGGTCTTTTACCTTGCCTTTGAGCAGGCCCAGCTCAACCATGCCACGCGTCAGTGTCTGTACTGCCGCCTCGTGTGGATCATTCCAGTGATTGCCCGGTTTTACCTTCTTGATCGCCGCTTCCTGTGCCTCAAGTACCAGCTCGTATATTTCTCTTTGTGCTGCCGTAAAACGTCCGTTTACCGGAAATGTACGCGTGATATCGGCGGCATAGCCCTTGTACTCGGCACCGGCATCGATGAGCACCACGTCACCATCATTAAGCACCTGGTTATTTTCGGTGTAATGCAGAATACAGCTGTTATCGCCACCACCCACGATCGAAGGATATGCCCAGCCTGCGCCCTCTTTATTGAACTGGTACAACAGTTCAGCCTCGAGCTGGTATTCGTACATGCCCGGTTCGCAGGCTTTCATTGCGTTGATATGACCCTGCACGGATATTTTTGCGGCTTTGCGCATCAGGCGTAACTCGTCACGGTGCTTGAACAGGCGCATGTCGTGCAACAGGTAATCGAGTGAAACAAACTCATAGGGCACATGGGTGCCGCCACGCGACTTGCTGCGCAAGCTGTTGACGCAGTTCACCACGTGCTTGTCGAATTCCGGGTTCAGGCCGATGGTGTAATACACACTTTCGCAGTTCTCCATCAAACCGGGCAGGATATCTTCGAGATCGGTGATCGGAAACGCATCATCCGCACCGAAATATTCTATAGCGCCTTCCGGGCCATAACGACGACCGTCCCAGGTCTCCTTTTTCTTGTCCCGTTCACGGCAGAACAGGATGTACTGGCCCTGTTTACGATTTGGCGCAAGTACGATCACCGATTCTGGTTCAGCGAAACCGCTCAGGTAATAGAAATCACTGTCCTGGCGGAAACTGTGTTCAACATCGCGGTTGCGCAGCGATACGGGCGCCGATGGTAATATGGCAATCGAGCTGTCGCCCATCATGCGCATTAACTGCCGGCGGTGCTGGGCGTGAATTTTTGCGTTCATTGATCGTTGTTATTGTTTCAATGCACGGTTTGAGTGGTTTGTAATGGCTGTAGTTCCTCGAACACGGAAAGTGTGCCGATGCGGACATATTCTTCGAGTTCCATGAAGGCTTCCTCGTCTTCCTGTCGATTCGATTCTTCATCATCGCCATCATCAACCTCGTGGCCGACACGTGCAATTTCGACCATGTCATTGATAAATTCTTTTGGCTCATCCGGCAGTTCGCTGCCCTGCTTGATACCACCCGCGGCAAGCCCGTAGATATAGCCCTGGCACCATGCTGCAAGGCCCTCTACCCGCTCAGGCAGGCTGTCATCATCATCCGGCATTAACAGCTTGAATTCGACACCCGCATCGTTCATTTTTTCCAACGTCGCCTGATGCAGCTCGGACAGCATATGCACGACATCATGCAAAGCCGGGTTTCCCTGCTGCTGTTCGCCAATGACATGATCGACCCACTCAGACAGTTCAACGCTACCGCGACCGCATAACATGCCACACAAGGCACCATGCGCTTCTGCTGCGCCCATCATGGAATCAACACGAAACAAAAGTGATTCAAGTTCAGTAATATTTGGATACTCGCTCATGTTTCGATTCTATCACGATGAACATCGGCAACAATTTAGATAAATCATACGTTGTCTAATATTTGACCCGAAGCGATTCACATCCTACTATTAGAACAACTTAGAGCACTTCTTTTACGCAGAAGTGCATGTTCAATCGATAAATAATCAGTCATAATTGGCTGGTTCTGATAAACAACCCGGCTAATGCTATGAACGATACAACATCAAAAATAAATCGCCTGGAACAACAGGTCAGTGAACTGCTGGATTTATGCAAGCGACTGGGCGACGAGAACAGTGACCTGCGCGCGCAACTGAAGCATCTTTCAGGCGAGCGTGCTACACTGCTCGAACAGAAAGAACGCGCACGCACCCAGGTTGAAGCCATGATCTCGCGTCTGCGCTCAATGGAAACAGCTGCATAATAATAATTACTCATTGTTGTAACCAATAGGGTTGTAACCAACAGGCCTCTAAATGAAAGACCAGAATTCTCTGAGCATCACAATTCTCGATAAGGAATACAGGGTTGCATGCCCACCCGGAGAACAGGAAAGCCTGCAGGCATCTGCCAACGAACTCAACAAAAAACTCACTGAAATCAAAGCCAAAGGTGCTGTCATCGGCACCGAACGCATTGCAATTATGGCCGCCCTGAACCTGTGCCATGAAATGCTGACTGGCAAAGCCATCGAAGTCGAACACCAGGACCTGAACACGCGCATCGATAGCCTGTCTGAAAAAATAGACAGCACTATGCGCGAAATTCAGTTAATATAAACCCATCAATTCCTGGTTATACGCACTGCAATCAGGCGTGTGTTGAAAACCTGGAAACAGATTAAGTTTGGGTGTCTCTGGGGTGTTCGTAAGCAATCTGATATATCCCTTGAGCCTTAACTCCTAACCGGGGGAACATAGCTGCTTGCGGTGTGTGCAATACCGCTCCGAGCGGGAAGCCTGAAGCGCAAACGCTATCCCCACCTGAACCTCTGGTTCAAGGTTAGCAGTGTCTGCTACGGCACTTCTGGAGGCACCTTCTATCTCACCCACGGCGATCATCTCCATCGATCTCTATGAACGCTAAGCCTGTTTCAGATAATGCAGCGATTCGCTCTGAAAAGCGTGCGATGCGTAACCAGATGAGCAGCATGCAGCAATTTAATAATGCCGCCGATATTGCCAGCGTGGTGTGCAAACAACCGGTTTTCAGAAACAGCAAGCGTGTTGCCTGCTATCTAGCCAACGACGGTGAGATCGATCCCGAGTACATCATTCAGACTGCCTGGGAAATGCGTAAACAGGTATACCTGCCGGTGCTGTCGCCATTACAGAACAAGCTTTATTTCGCCCTGTTTGAAAACAGCTGCGAAATGCATATCAACCGCTTCGGCATCCTCGAACCGGCTGTGAGTCCTGCCACGTGGATCCAGCCACGCCAGCTCGACCTGATGTTGTTGCCACTGGTTGCATTCGATGAAGCGGGGAATCGTCTCGGCATGGGCGGCGGATTTTACGATCGCACCCTGGCCTACTTATCGACACGACAGCATGCACGCAATCCCAAGTTGATCGGGCTTGCACACGAGTTGCAACTGACTGAATCGATCCAGGTGAACAGCTGGGATATCCCGCTGGATATGATTGCGACCGA
>JARFRD010000103.1 GCA_029287435.1 Gammaproteobacteria bacterium | reverse complement strand
TTAGCGCCTTTGCGGTGAGTCTTATCCCTTCATCGAGTCGAAGAACTCGTTATTCGTCTTGGTAGCCGTGAGTTTATCCAACAGGAATTCAATCGCACCGATCTCATCCATTGGCTGCAACAGCTTGCGCAGAATCCACATCTTCTGTAACTCATCCGGCTTGGTCAGTAACTCTTCACGACGTGTTCCGGAGCGGTTGATATTGATCGCCGGGAAGATACGTTTTTCAGTGATGCGTCTGTCGAGATGGACTTCCATATTACCGGTGCCCTTGAACTCTTCGTAGATCACCTCGTCCATCTTAGAACCGGTATCGACCAGTGCAGTTGCGAGGATGGTAATACTGCCGCCCTCTTCAATATTACGTGCAGCACCAAAGAAACGCTTTGGACGATGCAGCGCATGTGCGTCGACACCACCGGTCAAGACCTTGCCTGATGAAGGAATGACCGTGTTATAGGCGCGTGCCAGGCGAGTGATCGAGTCCAGCAGAATGACCACGTCTTTCTTGTGTTCTGCAAGGCGCTTGGCCTTTTCTATGACCATATCAGCAACCTGCACATGGCGACTGGCAGGCTCATCGAAGGTACTGGAAACAACCTCGCCACGAACGCTACGTTCCATTTCGGTCACTTCCTCAGGACGCTCATCGATCAACAGTACGATCAGGTAGCATTCCGGGTGATTCGCCGCAATCGATTGCGCAATGTTGTTCATCAACATGGTCTTACCGGCTTTCGGCGGTGACACAATCAGGCCACGTTGCCCCTTACCAAAGGGCGCAACCAGGTCGATCATGCGTGCCGTTATATCTTCGGTACTGCCGTTACCGCGCTCCATCGTCATGCGCTCGTTCGGATGTAACGGTGTCAGGTTTTCAAATGCTACCTTGTTACGCGCATTTTCCGGGGAGTCAAAGTTGATCTGGTCAACCTTGAGCATTGCAAAGTATCGCTCGCTGTCTTTAGGCGGGCGAATCTTGCCGGATATGGTATCGCCGGTGCGCATACTGACACGACGTATCTGACTAGGTGATACATAGATATCATCCGGTCCTGCCAGGTAGGAGCTATCTGCCGCCCTCAGGAAACCAAAACCATCCTGCAGAATTTCGAGAACACCATCACCAAAAATATCTTCACCGTTTTTCGCATGTGCTTTCAGGATTGCGAAAATAATGTCCTGCTTTTTCGCTCGCGCGACATTATCCAGTTTCATGGATTCAGCGATTTCGACGAGTTCAGGAACGGACTTTAGTTTGAGTTCTGTGAGATTCATAGGCGGTAAAGGATTGGTTTGTTATTGGTATATGTGGTTTCGTGGTGTTTAATTAATTCGGTATTCGGGTAGTACCCCCGGTTAGACCTAACCGGGCTTGTTCGCAGGATATGCGAGTAGGCGTGTGACGGTATTTATTGCTATCAGTTATGCTTCCTGTATTCACCTGGGCCTTGTTTATTACAAATTGCTGTCAATAAATGCAGTCAGCTGGGATTTTGACAGGGCACCCACCTTGGTAGCCTCAACATCACCATCCTTGAACAGGATCAGTGTCGGAATACCACGAATGCCGAATTTCGGCGGCGTATTCGGGTTTTCGTCAATATTCAGTTTTGCAATTTTCAGCTTGCCTTCATAATCATCAACTACTTCTTCCAGAATCGGCGCAATCATTTTGCATGGCCCACACCATTCCGCCCAGTAATCTACCAGTACGGGTATGTCGGACTTGATAACGTCCTGTTCAAAACTGTCATCGGTTACATAAACAATTTTGTCACTCACAACTTAATTCTCCTGAAATATATGAAATCGCACGCAGATGTCTGCAGGCATTAAAAGGAACGAGTTTTTTGCTAGAACGAAGTGTTTCTTTGAATAATCAGATATGTATTGATGGCTATATTAGACTATTTTCCACAATTGTACACCCCCAGGCACTCATGTATCACGTATTTAGGGTAAGCTACGCGCCATGAGTGAACACCACCTGACAAAAACGCGATATTCGAGCTTCAATTTACCCGATGCAATCAGCCAGGGCTTAGCCGATGCCGGCTTTGAGTTCTGCACACCGATACAGGAACAAAGTCTGCCAATTGCACTGGAGGGTCGTGATGTTGCCGGCGAAGCACAAACCGGTACCGGTAAAACCGCCGCTTTCCTGATCGCATGCTTTAACCAGTTACTGAAGCACCCGGCTGATGACAACCGGCGCAAGAACCAGCCGCGCGCGCTGTTGCTGGCACCGACGCGCGAACTGGCGATACAGATCCACAAGGATGCCTGCCTGCTCGGCGGCCATACCGGCCTCGTGTTCGGCCTTGCCTATGGCGGCACCGGCTATGAGCAGCAGCGCAAGGCACTGGAAGACGGTGTAGACCTGTTGATTGGCACTCCGGGCCGTATCATCGATTATTTCAAACAACACGTGTTTGATCTCAAGGCCTGCGAGGTAGTGGTACTGGATGAAGCTGACCGTATGTTCGATCTCGGTTTCATCAAGGACATTCGTTACCTGCTCAGACGCTGCCCTCAGCCCGATAAACGCCTCAGCATGCTGTTTTCCGCGACCCTGTCACACCGTGTGCTGGAACTCGCGTTTGAGCATATGAACGATGCTGAAACTGTTCGCATCAAGTCCGAGCGTCCTACAGCAGACAAGATCCAGCAAACCATCTACTACCCGGCGAACGATGAAAAAGTCCCGCTGATGCTGGGACTTTTACAAAAGCTGGAACCCACGCGCAGCATTATTTTTATCAATACCAAGCGCGTGGCAGAAAAACTCTATGCCTGGCTGGAAGGTAACGGGTACAAAACCGCCCTGCTCTCTGGCGACGTACCGCAGAAAAAACGCCAGACGTTATTAAAGAAATTCCAGGACGACGAATTCACTATCATGGTCGCCACAGATGTGGCTGCACGAGGCCTGCACATTCCCGAAGTCAGCCATGTCTTCAACTTTGACCTGCCACAAAGCGGTGAAGATTATGTTCACCGTATTGGGCGAACCGCGCGTGCCGGCGCCAGTGGTGCCGCCATCAGTTTTGCCTGCGAGGATTTTGCACATTACCTGATGGACATCGAGGAATACATCGGCCACCGTATCGATAATGAAGCCATCGATCCCGAATTACTGGTTAAGCCCAAGCCACCGGCGAAACGCAAACCCAGGAAGCCTACCGGCCATGGACACAAGCATGGTCACAAGCACAAGTCACATGGCCACAAGCATGGTCGTAAACACGGCTAACGCAAGCACGCATCAGCTGAAAAAAATAATAAAGTATTTTTTTGCCACGGAGGCACAGAGGACACAGAGTTCTTTTCTGGGTTTTCCGTTAGTTGTAATTGCGAGGAGCGACAGCGACGTGGCACAAATTCAATGGGATTGAATTTGAACGTGCGAAGCACGGCCGAAGGCGAAGGGCAGGACGCCCGAAGTAATCTAATTGAGTCTAGAAAGCTTTGTAGCCCGGATG
>JARFRD010000204.1 GCA_029287435.1 Gammaproteobacteria bacterium | reverse complement strand
GGATATTGATACGACGGCGATCGACTTCGATGATTTTTCTTTCCTGGAACTGGGCAAACAGGCGGCTGACGGTTTCGACGGCGAGGCCAAGATAATTTGCGATATCCTGGCGCGGCATTGAGAGATTGAATTCGGTGGCTTTCCAGTGGCGTAAGACCATGCGTTTTGAAAGACTCAGCAAGAAGCTGGCGAGTTTTTCTTCCGCGCTCATTCTGCCAAGTAGCAACAGCATTGAATGGTCTTTGGATACTTCCTCACCCATGATGCGACGCATGGCATATTGCACGCTGGGTACATCATGGCAGACCTGGTCGAGTGACTCGATGGGGAATTCGCATACGCTGGCTGTTTCCAGCGCTACTGCTGAACAGGAATGTGCATCACCCTGGAAACCGTCAAGACCCAGGATTTCACCCGGCAGATGAAAGCCGACGATCTGCTCTTCACCATTCGGATTATCAACCAGGGTCTTAACGCTGCCGGACAACACGGCATACAGCGAGCGATTCTGCTCACCTGCCCTGAACAGATACTCATTTTTCTGCACAGGTTTTTTGCGTTCGACAATCTTGTTGATATGAGTAATTTCGTCTTCGCTCATACCCTGCGGAATGCAGAGTTCGCGGAGACTGCATTTATTACAGGAAACCTTAAGTTTCTCGTAATTGATCTGTGTCGGTTCGGCCATAGGTAAGTCTTGTTATATTTAAAAGCTTTATAACTTGATCAAATAATACCCTATTTTTGTAAATTGTATACCTGATTCAACCACTTAAATCACCAATCTGCTGTAAAATAACCATTTCTCAATAAAAACCATTAGAACTCAATAACATAACGGCCTGGCCAAAACCGAGAATTTCCACTCTATACCTGATCTATGTGTTCTGACCAGACTGAGCAATCCTGCTTCCACTGCGGCCTACCCGTGCCAAAGGGCCTGAATATTACAGTTGAGATCAACGGTGAAGCCCAGCCCATGTGCTGTCATGGCTGTGAAGCCGTCGCCCAGGCGATTGTCAACAGCGGTATGGAAAATTTCTATAACTACCGTACCGAGAAAGCCGATCAGGCGCGCGAGGTGGTGCCGGAATTCCTGCAGCAGATCAAGGCCTACGACAATCCCGCAGTCCAGAAGCGTTTTGTGCACCAGGAGGACAACCTCAGCGAGGTATCGCTGATCCTCGAGGGCATCGTCTGCGCCGCCTGTGTCTGGCTCAACGAGCAGCATCTCAAATCATTACCCGGTGTTGTCGACGTCAACATCAACTACACCAATCACCGCGCGCTGGTACGCTATGACAGTGAAAAAGTCAGCCTGAGTGACATCCTCGAGTCGGTAAGCCGCATCGGTTACCTCGCGCATCCGTATGATCCGGACAAGCAGCAGAAAATCATCGAAAAAGAGCGCAAACAGCAACTCCGGCGTATCGGTCTTGCCGGCGTGCTCGGCATGCAGGTGATGACGCTGGCAGTAGCCCTTTATACCGGCGACTGGTGGGGCATGGACGAGGCTTTCTACGGCTTTTTCCGCTGGACCAGCCTGCTGCTGACGATACCGGTGCTGCTGTTTGCATCGCGCGTATTCTTCACTGCTGCCTGGCGCGACCTCAAACAAAAACAGGCTGGTATGGATGTGCCGGTATCGCTGGGTATTGGTATCGCCTTCACTGCCAGCGTGGCCCATACCATACAGGGTAGCGGTGAAATCTATTTTGACTCGGTGGTGATGTTCACCTTCTTTCTGCTGACAGCGCGTTATTTCGAGATGACCGCGAGAAAACGCTCATCCGAAGCCACCGAAGCCCTGGTCAGCCTGCAGCCGGCCATTGCTGCACGGCTCACGCGTGTTGATGGCAAGGATGAAGAACAGGCTGTGCCTGTGGCAGATCTGGAGCCCGGCGACCGTGTACTGGTGCGGCCGGGAGATACGGTACCCGCCGATGGTGTTATTGAAAGCGGCACATCCGGTATCGATGAATCGCTGATTACCGGCGAGAGCATGCCGGTGACCCGCAGCGACGACGATGAAGTTATCGGTGGCAGTATCAATACCGAAAGCCCGCTGATCATCACGATTACGCGTGTAGGTGCCGATACCTTGCTCGCTGCCATCCAGCGCATGCTCGACAAGGCACAGAGTGAAAAGCCGGCGATTGCGCTGCTCGCGAACAGGATTGCTTCAAAATTCGTGATCGGCATCCTCACCATTGCAGCACTCGTCGCCCTGTACTGGATTTCGCAGGGCTCCGAGGCCTGGCTGCCGATTACCGTTGCGACCCTCGTGGTAACCTGCCCCTGTGCACTGTCACTGGCGACGCCCACGGCGATTACTGCAGCCAGCGGTCATATGTCGCAAATCGGCTTACTGCCAACCCGTGGCAATGCGCTGGAAACACTGGCGCACGCCAGCCACTTTGTATTTGATAAAACCGGCACCCTGACGCACGGCAATATCACGCTGACAGCCACCGAAACCTATGGTGACATGTCAGCCGAGGATTATTTACAGGTTGCTACTGCACTGGAAGCACATTCCGAACACCCGATTGCAAAAAGCTTCATGCATGCATGCCCGCATCGAACCAGACAGGCCACGGATGTCACCAGCACGCCCGGCCACGGCATGTCAGGAACAGTTGATAATGTGCAGTGGCTGTTGGGCAAGCCGGATTTCATTTCCAGCCAGTGCTCCGGCCAGTTACCCAAAACGGATGGGCATGCCGAATACACGCGCGTGTTACTGGCAACCAATGATCAGGTGCATGCGGCTTTTATACTCGAGGATGAAATCCGTGATGATGCTGCTGATCTGATAGAACAGCTCAAGCGTGACGG
>JARFRD010000141.1 GCA_029287435.1 Gammaproteobacteria bacterium | reverse complement strand
GCAGAACTGCTTTTTTTCTTGGTTGCTCTCGCTTTTTTCCTGGATACTTTTGCTTTCTTTTTAGCCATTTCTATCAAACTCCGGCGATTGAGTAATTCGTTTAGCAGGATTGCCCGGGCACTTTTGCCAGTCTAATTTTATACAACAAAGCATAAAAAATCTGTCAGATTATTTCTAGATGTATATCAAGAATATTCATTATTTGTTAACAAATTATTAACTGACAATTCGTCGTTTACATCAGCATCATAAATTCTTTGATGACTGACTGGTTTCAGACTGCTCCTGCTTCTTGCCTCATCATCTCCGAGTCTGTCCCGACAGGGCTAGAGACATAAATATTGAATTAGTCAAAGTGAGGTATTACGGATATAGCGCACAAACTAAAACAGCCCCATAAGGAACTGCTTTTATAATTAAATTATTATGCTGTTTGTTATTTTACGAGTTCATTACCCGCTTCGGACCACTCCTTGAGTTTTAGATTGGTTCGGTAAACCTCTGTGAAACCAAGGTCACGCAGGGCTTTTGTTGCCAGCGCACAACGAGAACCTGCTGAGCAATAGAGATACATCTTTTGATCCATGTCCGGGTCTTCCGGGTAGCCGATCTTACCCCAGATCTTGAATTCTAAAACGCCCCTGGGGATATTAATGGCATTAGGTATATGCCCGGATGCATATTCATCTGGTTCACGTACATCGATAATCCAGACATTGGGGTCATCAATTGCATCCTTCAGCTGATCAAGTGTAACTACGGGTGTTGCTCTCTTGGCTGCAGCCACTGTATCAAGTAATACTTGAGGAAACTTGCCTGCATTCGTTGTAAATGGCAAGGAAATTACGAACAGGAAAACTAACCACTGTGTGATTCTAGGCAATTTCATTTCATACTCCTGAATACTATTGTTTACTTTCTTCGAGCATCTTTTCTCAACTTGGCTGTAAAAAAAATACTATTGCAACTTGCCATGCTCTATCTTGATGTCAATCAATACTGGAATTCATCATTGTGCAGAAAAGGCGACTGATTGTTATATTCGACTGTCCCTGGGTCCCTCTATCAATCAATAGTGTTGAAAAACAACCAACTATTCAGTCACTTAGATTTTATTAAAGACGCCATATCCAACGTAAGAAAAGAAAAACAATACAATCATTAACGCGATGTTAGTCAGTTTTGAATTCATAAATGTGTTGGATACGAAACGTTCACGATTCAACCATAACAACGCCATTGCCAGTACCGGTACAAACAGGGCTCCCACAACAGAGTACAGCTTCTGGACATCCTTGAATGAAAGATCAAGTGATAACATCGGAACCAGCGCCATGACCAGTAGCCAAAGGTAATACATCCGTGACTGGTCGACAGCCTCAGGACTGACATCCCTGTGCTTTAAAGCGTATACACAATCTGCAAATACCTGGGGTATCACCTGCCACACACCCAGCAAGCTCGAGAAAATCGCTGCCCAGGCACCGACCAGGAAGATAACACCAAGTGCCGGGTGCACTGATGATGAGAAATAATTACTGATATCAAGCAACAGGTTCAGCCCCTTACCCTGTTGCGCTACTGCTGAACCGATTATCACCATGGCCATGCCGAACAATGCCGTCAATAGGTAACTGACTGACAAATCAATCCTGCACTGTTTAAGACCCTTGACGCCCTCGCGTCCGCTGTCTGCGATCCAGTAGCCGTAGCAGACAATCGTCAGCGTGCCGCCGACACCACCAATGAGCGCCACAACCCAGCTGAGTGCCTGCAAATTTTCCGGGATGGAAATGAAAAACAGGCCATCGATGAGTTCCGACAATGGCGGTGCGACAAAGAATACACAGACCATGACACATACAAACAGAACGACGGCAAGGATGCTCATCACTGTGTTAAATGCACGATGTTTACCGACAAGAATGATCAACAATGCCAGCAAGGAATGACTGATACCGGAAACTGCCTTGGAGACCTCAAAACCGGCGATTTCTGCAAGATGACTACCGGCAACACCCGCTGCATTAATCAGGGCACCTGCCACAAACCAGCACCAGGGGAAAAAATAAAGGACGAAAAATACAATGAAGGGCCAGCGCAGATGCGTGATCGCGCCATGCAAAACCGTCGTGCCTGTTGATATCTGCCAGCGCGCCACGCCCTCGCTGAGGACGAACTTGAACAGCGCACCAATGACAACGGCCCAAAGCACCGTCACACCCAGATGAGCGCCAGCAAATCCCGCTGTTGCCAGGTCACCGACTCCTACACCGGTTAAGGCGGTCAGTATTCCCGGCAACAGTAAGTAGTAAAGGTTGATATCTATGGCTCCTTTTCTGCTGGAGTCAGTTTACATCAGCTCGTTGCAAACCCTGCAGGTAAGAATCCGAATTAGACTCAATAAAAGTACTTTAGTATTTTCTAATATTCTGTATAATGCGCGCCGAGTTGAATACATCCTTTGGAAAAGCATGACGGTTGCACAGTTTGAAGAACTCTCCCTGACACTCGGAATCGGGGGACTTATCCTCTACATGATGTTCATCCTCTACGATCTCGGCAAACAGTCCAATGCCGGCGCTTTTGGCATGTTCGTGCTGTTCATGGCCCTGGGCATGGGCATAGTTGGCTTCGCTGCCAAATCAGTCATCAAGATGGCGGTTGAGCCCGATGCTGCCATTGTGGTTGCGCAGGAAGAAATCAAACCGCTGGATTAGACACAGCATACCCGCGGCTTAAAAATTCACCAGCAACACGCAGTAGCTCCTCTTCTTAGCGCAAGCATCTGAATCGCCAGCTTTCTACATCAGGCCTGATGCGGCTTCATAGCTGTAATACAAATCATCCCAACACCCTGCAACTCTTCGCTGAGTGTCTATACTCAGAATTCAACGCATTCTTATCAAGGACACGACATGAAAGTTGCTCCGTATCTCAAGATCCTCGCAGATAAGGAAGGATCAGATGTTTACCTCTCTACCGGCGCACGACCCAGCGCAAAATTCAACGGCGTTTTAACACCACTGGGCAAAGATCCCTGCCCTCCCGGTTATGTCGAGAAACTCGCTAATGAGCTGATGAGTGAAAAACAGCTCGAAGAATTCAGAAATAAGCCAGAGATGAACCTGGCGCTGTCATTGCCTGATGTCGGCCGCTTCCGTGTCAATATCTTCAAGCAGCGTAACGAAGTGTCGATGGTGATTCGTAATATCCAGACCGAGATACCGGATATCAACAAACTCGGACTGCCTGATGTACTGAAAAAAGTAATCATGGTCAAGCGTGGTCTGATTCTGTTCGTCGGTGGCACCGGCTCGGGTAAATCCACCTCGCTCGCGGCCCTGATCGATCACCGTAATACCAATTCCAGGGGCCATATCATCACGATCGAAGACCCGATTGAATTCGTACACCAGCATAAGGGCTGCATTGTGAACCAGCGCGAAGTTGGCATGGACACTGACTGCTTTGAAGATGCATTGAAAAATACCCTGCGACAGGCGCCTGACGTTATCCTTATCGGCGAGATCAGAGACCGTGAAACCATGGAACACGCGCTCGCCTTTGCAGAAACCGGGCACCTTGCGATTTCCACGCTTCACGCCAATAACGCTAACCAGGCACTGGATCGAATTATTAACTTTTTCCCGGAAGAAAAACGCCAGTCACTATTGAGCGATCTCTCGATTAACCTGCAGGGATTCGTCTCGCAGCGCCTGGTGCGTACCGTTGATGGTAAACGCTGCGCGGCCATTGAGATTCTGTTGAACTCACCTCGCATTGCCGACCTGATCAAGGCCGGCGAAGTCATGGAAATTAAAGAGGTAATGGAGAAATCCGAACCCATGGGCATGCAGACCTTCGACATGGCGCTCTACAATTTGTACAAGTCCGGAAAGATTTCGCTCGATGAAGCCCTGCGAAATGCCGATGCGGAAAACAACCTGCGTCTGAAGATTGAGCTCAGTGAAAAAGGCGCGGCACATGCAGCTACTGCAAAAAGTGATGACAAGGAAAGCGAGGAAAAGGAGCAAAAGGCAGCAGCGAAAAAAGATGCACTGGGTGGCCTCAGCCTTGTAGAACACGAAGATGACGAAGAAGAAGCAGCCGAAGGTGCTGCTTCGTTCAAGCTACCAGAAGATGGTGGCGAAAGCGTCCGGTCAGCAGGTTAATAAATACGCAGGATCTTGCTTATTTTTTACGCAGTTTGACAGCGGTACCGTAAGCCAGCAGTTCGGCTGATCCCGCCATGACCGGCGAAGTGGTAAAACGCATGGCGACAATACCGTCCGCATTGAGGCGTTTAGCATCAGCAATCATTCGGTCAATCGATTGCTCACGTGATTCAGCGAGCATCTTGGTGTATTCAGTAATCTCGCCCCCAACAATGGTTCGCAGGCCAGCGACAATGTCCTTGCCTATATGCCTTGCACGGATCGTATTTCCCCTGACGAGACCCAATGTTTCAATGATTTCATAATCTGCCAGTTCGTCTTGTGTCGTCAGTAACATTATTTATCGACCTTGCTTGAATAGTAATCATCTTCCTTGTTCTGCATTCGCTCTTTTACTACCTTGACTAGCAAGATGCCGATACCGGCTATAAGAAGCAGCCCGAACAAGCCAAATGGAAACGCGGCAATCATGCCTGCCAGCATAGCTAACAGGTAAACAACAGCAATAATGCCTAACAGTGAGTATCCCCACTTTTCGTATAAATCCATAACGCGTCCTGTAGAGTAAATATACTTATTTAATAGACGCTCAAGCCGCAGCTTTCAAATATTTCAGCCGTTGCGCTCTAAAGATATATAGCTAGCTCGTTTTGGTGACGCGTATCATCAGGATCATCTATAGATTCTATGGCATGGATTGCCCGGACATAGTCTTCAGGCAGCCCATGCTCAAACGCGCCTGCCAATACGTGCTGTTTATACCAGTGAAACGGTCGTAAAGAAGGATCAATATGTGTTGCGTAGTAGGTGTAGGCTTCGACTATGATGCTGTTATGCAATTCAACAGCGACATCCTTTGTCTCGTAGCCATTACCCAGTCCTTCAGCTTTGTCGAGCAACGGTTTTTCCGATTCAGGAATATCAAATACAACACCAATCACAATTTGTGTTTGTTTTCCGGTTTCGAAAATATCGCACTTGGCCGAACCGTCCTTGTTACTGATCTTATGGAACCGTAACTCATGGTGCGTCAGCATAGCTGTACCGACTATTGATGCTGAAGGTACACGCGATAATAATCGCCTTGACGACATGTTTGAACCATACGAAAAATAATGCACGGTCAATCTTGCGGGCTAGCTAGTAACCGCTTCGCGAATGCGCTTGACGATCATGTTCACCGATTGATCGGATGACTGCATGTTACCCATGAGTAAATCCAGTAGCACCTGGTCAGGATAATCCAGAATTTCATCAAAAGCAGTGCCCTGCTCCCGGGTCATGGTTTTATAGTTTTTATCAAGGTAACTGTTAAGCAGAATATCCAGTTCGAGCATGCCGCGACGACATCGCCACTTGTATTCAGAATATTCAACCGGCAGTGGCATCACAACGAGCGTTTGACCATCATCTTCTTGATATCGTTGATGGCCTTGGTGGGATTCAGTCCTTTAGGACAGACTTGCACACAGTTCATGATGGTGTGGCAACGGAACAGTTTGAACGGCCCTTCAAGATGAGCCAGTCTTTCTTCGGTCGCCTGGTCACGGCTGTCTTCGATAAAACGCGAGGCCTGCAACAAGGCGGCGGGGCCGAGATACTTGTCGGGATTCCACCAGAATGACGGACACTGGGTTGAACAGCAGGCACAAAGAATGCATTCGTAAAGACCATCCAGTCGCTCGCGCTGTTCGGGTGTTTGCGGCAACTCAACTTCCGGCATTGGGTCATTAACAATAAGATAGGGCTTGATATCCCGATAATTCTGGTAAAACTGATCCATATCCACAATCAGGTCGCGTATGACTGGCAGTCCTGGCAACGGTCTTACGTCAACTGGTTCTTTCAGATCAGACAACGGTGTGATACAGGCAAGCCCGTTAATACCATTGATGTTCATGCCATCTGAGCCGCAAACACCTTCACCGCATGAGCGACGAAAACTTAGAGACTCATCCTGCGTGTCCTTGATTTGCAGTAGTGCCGCCAGCAACATCATGCCTGGCTCAATATCTGTGAGCTCATACTCCTGTACATACGGCTTCGCATCAGTATCCGGATTGTATCGATAGATACGAAACTTCATTAGTACACCCTTGCTTTAGGTGGGAAGCTGTCAACACTCATTGGCTTGGTACGTACCGGCTTGTAATCTACACCCGCTTCGAAAGAATACAGACTGTGGCGCATCCAGTTCTTGTCATCGCGCTCGGTGTAATCCGTTCTCGAATGTGCACCACGACTTTCTTTGCGCGCATAAGCCGATTCTATGGTCGCCAGTGCAACGCCCATCATATTCTCGAGTTCCAGTGCTTCTACACGGGCTGTGTTAAATACATCACTGTGATCACTGATACGCGCATTTTTAAATCGTTCTACCAGTTGCTCTACTTTGGTCACACCCTCACCCAGAACCTCGTCATTTCTGAAAACACTGCAATGTTCTTCCATCACGGTCTTGAGTTCATTACGCAAGTCACTTATGGTCTCGCCATCTCCCGAACCATTGTTATCCCAGCGTTGCATACGCGCTACCGCGGACTCGAGACTGCTGTCATTCATTGCACGATGATGGTGATTTTCCTTAAGGTAATCAATAATATGATTTGCTGCTGCTCGACCGAACACCAGGATATCCAGTAACGAATTACCACCGAGGCGATTGGCACCGTGTACTGATACACAGGCGCACTCTCCCGCTGCGTACAAACCAGGAACCGGTTCTTCTGGCGTGTCCTTGACTGGCACCACAACCTGTCCAAAGCGGTTTGTGGGTATACCACCCATGGTGTAGTGCAAGGTCGGAAATATCGGGATTGGCGCTTCAGCCGGGTCGATACCGAGGAAAGTGATACAAGTCTGGCGAATACCCGGCAGTCGTTTCTGGATAACATCCTCGCCCAGGTGATCGAGCTTGAGCATCACGTGATCCTTGTTCGGGCCACAACCACGACCTTCGCGTACCTCGATTGCGATAGACCGGCTCACCACATCCCGGCTGGCCAGGTCCTTGGCTTTTGGCGCATAACGTTCCATCAGGCGCTCACCATCAGCATTGACCAGGTAACCGCCTTCACCACGGGCACCCTCTGTGATCAGCATACCGCGTCCTGCGATACCCGTTGGATGGAACTGGAAGAACTCCATATCCATCAAAGGTACCCCGGCTCGTAACGCCATTGCCATACCGTCACCGGTATTAATCAGTGCGTTGGTGGTGGTACGGAAGATCTGGCCGGCACCGCCGGTAGCCAGTAGTGTCGTCTTGGCTTCGATCAGTACCGGTTCACCGTTATGTATATTGAACGCCAGTGCTCCTAGCACGTAACCTTCATCATCTTTGAGCAAGTCGACCGCGAAATATTCATCAAAGAAATGTGTCTTGGCGCGAATATTCTGTTGATAGAGGCTATGCAAAATCGCATGGCCAGTACGATCTGCTGCCGCACAGGTGCGCGCCGCCTGGTCACCACCGAAATTCTGGCTCTGGCCACCGAATGGTCGCTGGTAAATCCGCCCGTTATCCAGGCGTGAAAACGGCACACCAAAATGTTCCAGTTCATATACCGCCTTCGGCGCTGCCCGGCACATGTACTCGATGGCATCCTGGTCACCCAGGTAGTCGCTTCCCTTGACCGTATCGAACATATGCCAGTGCCAGTTATCCGGTAGCACATTAGCCAGCGCAGCATTCATACCACCTTGTGCTGCTACCGTGTGTGAACGCGTTGGAAATACTTTGGAAACGACAGCAACGCTGGCATCCGCGTTAGATAACTGCAGAGCTGCGCGCAAGCCACCACCGCCGGCACCGATAATCAGGGAATCAAATTGTCGTCGAGGTATATCCATTAAACTCTTAAATTGCCACAGTCAGCAGCAGGATTCTTGCAGCCCATAAACCGCTGCCTGTTAAGACAACAATGATCAGGGAAAATGCGATCATGCGCACAAATGTGTTATGCACATAATCAAGTACAACATCTCGCATACCTATCCAGGCGTGAAATAGCAACGCAATAACAAACAGGCCACACGCAATGGTATTAAACGGATGGAACAACCATTCATGCCACTTTTGAAAAGTCACGTCTTTGGCAAATGCCAGGACAACACCAATGTAAACGACAAACATGGCGAGATACACAGCGCTGACACGCTGAATCAACCAGGGGCGTAAGCCATGAAGTACGTAAATACTCACATCAAGACCCCGACAAGAAACAGTGCAACCACGAGCAGTTCTACGACTATCACCAGCCACGCGGTCATGGTAGACCCTGATTTGGTGATACCAATATCAAAATCCAGGAACAGGAAACGTATACCTGCAAAAAAGTGGTGCGCCAATGACCAGATCAGCATCAACTGGAACAAGACAACAAACGGATGGTCCGTCCAGGCAATGGCATCAGCAAATCCCTGCTCCGAGCTAACAGAGATATCAACCAGATAGATAAGGAACGGAATGGCAATAAATAACAGAACGCCGGAAACCCGGTGCGCGAGAGATACGATACCAGTGACCGGCAGGCGTATTTTGAACAGGTTAAGATACACCGGCCTAATCGGCTGCATAACTACCTTGCCTCAGGATCGGGCTACCGGTATTAACAACAGATTTCACTGCGGCCATCCTTCTGTTTTTATATTGTGCACGTAATACAGTATGCCGTGATCGAACCGTTTCAGGTGATCTCAGTCTAATATGCCGCATGCAGGCGAGCAAGGCCAATACCCATATTCTGTACCATTTAATGGCGATCATTTTTGCTAAGATACGGACAACATTTTCAGGACAAAAACCATGAAACAAGAGTGGAAAGAATTTCTTCAACATGCTGGAGCGGAATTCAACGCAGATGAAACCTGTGTCGAAACCTTTGGCAATCCTGAGCGCGAACGCAGAATCATACACACCGGTGAACTATTCTGTGACCTGTCACATTTTGGTTTGATCGCAGCCTATGGCGAAGACGCAACCGAGTTCCTCCAGGGGCAGTTCACCAACGATATTACCGAGGTCAGCTCAACTCAGAGCCAGCTCAGCGGCCTGTGCACACCCAAAGGTCGCATGCTTTGTAACTTCCGCATCTTCAAGCGTGAAGACACCTACTACCTGGTTATTCCCTATGAATTACTCGAGGCCGCACTCGATCGTTTACGCATGTACGTACTGCGCTCACGTGTGACACTGGAAGACGCCAGTGATGCACTCATGCGTATGGGTTTGAACGGCAATAAAATGCCTGGGCACCTCGCAACTATTATCGGCGCCTTACCTGAAGCTGTCGATTCATGTATTGAAACTGACGGCTATACCATCATCCGGGTTGCCGGCACCATGCCGCGCTATGAAATATACGGCCTGCTCGAGCCAATGAAAAAGATCTGGGAAGGTGTCGATGTGCACGCAACAGCTGTCGGCGCGGATCCCTGGGAATTATTGAATATCCAGGCCGGTATACCGGTAATAAATGCGCGCTCCATTGATGCCTACGTACCACAAATGGCCAATATGCAACTGGTCAACGGCGTCAGCTTCACCAAGGGCTGTTATCCTGGACAGGAAATCGTTGCCCGCATGCACTACCTGGGCAAGTTAAAACGACGCATGTACCGAATCGGATTCGATGCCAGTGAAAAACCGCAAACAGGTACAGCGCTGGTTACCGAAAGCTCGACCGAGAGCCAGGATATCGGCAGTATCCTTAGCGCGCAGAAAACACCGGACGGTAACTACGAAGCCCTGGCTGTTATCCAGGTGAAAGATGCTGAGGCAAGCAAGCTGAAACTCGGAGATGCCAAAGGACCGGATATAAACATCCTCGATTTGCCCTATGCGTTTGAAGAAGAAAGCGAGTAGCTCTTTTTCTCTATGCAACGGCGCGGAGACGCTGAGCCGCTAAGAAAGAAATACTGTTGTCATCTCGACCGCAGGGAGAGATCCCCTGAACATCACTCTACTATCGGGAGATCTCTCCCTGCGGTCGAAATGACAGGGAAGTAGAAACTAATAAACACTCCGCGATCTCTGCGTCTCTGCGGTAAAAAAACAACGCTTTATTCCTGCGGCTCCGCTTCCTGCCGCATATGCGGGAACAGGATCACATCACGAATTGACGGCTGATCGGTCAGCAGCATGACCAGTCGATCGATACCGATGCCCTCACCGGCTGTCGGCGGCAGGCCGTGTTCGAGTGCGCGGATATAATCCGCATCAAAATGCATAGCTTCAGCGTCGCCCGCTTCTTTTTCTTCAACCTGCTTTCTGAAACGCTCAGCCTGATCTTCCGGATCATTCAACTCGGAGAAGCCATTAGCTATCTCACGACCACCGATAAACAGTTCGAAACGATCTGTCACAAATGGATTGGCATCATTGCTGCGTGCCAGTGGTGACACTTCTTTCGGGTACTCGGTGATAAAAGTCGGATCCTTGAGCTTGTGTTCAACTGTTTTCTCAAAGATCTCTATCTG
>JARFRD010000058.1 GCA_029287435.1 Gammaproteobacteria bacterium | reverse complement strand
GAAGGTGATTTTGGCGGTGGACTTGCAGATGGTGATCTCTTTGGCAGCTCAGTCGCCGGACTGGGTGACATCAATGGCGACGGCAAGGTTGACCTCAGCGTCGGTGCAGACCAGGACGATGATGGCGGCACGTTGCGCGGCGCGGTATGGGTATTATTTCTGGAAAGAGACGGCAAACTAATCTCGAAAACCAAGATATCCAGCACCAGTGGCAACTTTACCGGCAGTCTCGCCGACGGTGACCAGTTTGGATATGCGATCACCAACCTGGGCGACCTCGATGGTGATGGCAATACCGATATCGGTGTCGGTGCCAACCTTGATGATGATGGCGGCACTGACCGCGGCGCCTTCTGGACCCTGTTCATGCAAACACCGGAAACGGATATTGATTTCACGCTGTTCGATAACGAGGAATGATAGCCAGCTGTATAAATTAATCAGCTATTTTCGACATGCTGCCAGTGTGCAATCGACCTGGCATAGTAGGCAAGCATCACCAGTTCATCTGCATCAGCTTTATACAGCCCATCGCGAACTTCTATTAAGCCTCTTCCAACAATGATATCCATGGCACCACTCAGCACGCTTTCGGTAGCAACCGAAGCAACACTTATAGGTGCTCCCAGTTTTTCCAACTGAGTCATTCTTTCCAACGCCTCAGCCTTGAGCTCCAGTTCGCTTTTCCATTCGCCCCTGTGCTTCAAAATGACTCCACACATCAGTGCCACAGGCATAACAGGTATTACCTTCTCAATTTCATGCATCAACAGTTGTGCCAGCTCTGCAACCTTTTCAAAGCGCACGTCAGTATCAAGCAGGGTAAATTCGATACCCTGAGAAGCACAATAAGCTTTTGCAGAAACCGGCTTGCCAAAATTCACGCTGGCATAGCCGAATCGCCGCCATCGTGTTTTACGCGAAAGTAACAGCGTCTTGAATGTAAATGACGATGTCGTTTTTGCTACAAACCACTTGCTGCGTCTGTCGGCATCTGCATCCAGCTTTCTCACAAGACTGCGATCCTCGATAACTCGGTCATAGTTAATACCTACAGGTATGAACGTTATATCGCGATCGGTATCAGAGCGAAAATCTCGCAACATATAATCAAGAAAACCAAGGCGTGCCTCTTGCAAAGCACCGTCCTTGCTCAAGCCACCCTCGAGAAAAACCGCCTGGCACACACCCGCACGTGTGGACATATTGATGTAACGTTCAAGCACACGTCGATACAGTGAATTACCGGAATCACGGCGCACAAAAAAAGCCCCCATGGACTTGAGCAATGTCTGCAACGGCCAGATGCGCGCCCACTCACCAACGGCATACGAAAGTGCAGTCTTCTCCGCCACCAGGAATGAAACCAGCACATAATCCATATTGCTGCGATGATTCATCACAAACACAACGGCTGATTCCGGATCAACCTTGCTCAAATCCTGGTCATCAAAAAAGCCAACTCGAACCCGGTATACCAGTCTTGCGAGCTTTTTAGACAACCAGTAGCCAAAACGAAAATACATGTAGGCATTGAAAGCGGGCACAATCTCGTTGGCATATTTTCTGGCCTCATCCTGCACCACCGATGTCGGGATATTTTTTTCATGCGCCACCTGTTTGACTGCATCCAGTACTTTTTCATCAAACACGAGGCGGTCGATCAAAGCCTTACGCTGGGTAATTTGCAGGGGACGAATCTCGAGATCGAGGCGGGTATTGATTTCATCGATGACACGATTTACACGGCGGCGTAAGTACCAGCGAAACCCTGGCATCAGTATTCTGTCCAGCACCATGATGGCCGCAAACAGCGTGATCACTATAAACAGCCAGTACGGGAGCGTAATCGTGCTATCCATAAAGCCTCCTGCAACCATTATGCGCACATGCAGCAATCACAGGCAATAGTGCCAAGCGTGTGCGCTTGTGTAAAAATACCGCCAGATTTTTCTCTACGGACACATTATTAATGAGCAAATACGACGTATACGGTTTAGGTAACGCACTGGTAGACATGGAATTCGAGGTCGAAGATGGCTTTTTGAACTTAATGGAAGTCGATAAAGGCGTGATGACACTGGTTGATGAAGACGAACAGCATCGTCTCATGACCCACCTTGATGCTTTCGAGGGCAACAAGGCCAGTGGCGGCTCGGCCGCCAATACCCTGATAGCAGTCAGCGCCATGGGTGGCTCTTCATACTATGCCTGCAAGGTTGCTGATGATGACCTCGGGCATTTCTACCTGCATGATCTCAAAGCAGCCGGTGTCGATACCAATATCAACGGCACCCATGCTAACGGTATTACGGGCAAATGCCTTGTCATGGTAACGCCTGATGCAGAACGCACCATGCAGACCTTCCTCGGTATTTCTTCTGAACTATCTGTGAACGAAATTAACGATGAGCATATCAAGCAGTCAGAATACCTTTACATGGAAGGCTACCTCGTGACCTCGCCTTCAGCAAAGGAAGCGAATATTCATGCACGCAAGATCGCAGAAGCCAACGGTGTCAAAACTGCGCTGACGTTTTCTGACCCGGCCATTGTTGAATACTTCCACAAGGAACTCACCGAAACTGTTGGTGATGGCATTGATTTGCTGTTTTGTAACGAAGCTGAAGCGCTGGCTTATACCAGCAAAGATTCCATACATGAAGCCATCGAGGTTATTCACACCTTCTCGAAAAGCTTTGCTATTACCCGCGGCGCAGACGGCGCACTGGTTTATGATGGTAATGAAATGCACGAAATCGACGCATTTAATATCAAGGCTGTTGATACCAACGGTGCCGGTGATATGTTTGCAGGCGCATACCTGTATGCCATCACGCACGGATATTCCACGGCAGATGCCGGCAAACTCGCCAGCCTCGCGTCCTCACGCGTTGTCAGCCAGTTCGGGCCCCGCCTGGCTGTTGAACACTACGCAAAATTACCGGGCGAGATCCGCTGACACTATAAATCACTCGGAATACTATAGTTGATGGCAACTTAAAGATATCCTGCTCTTGGGAGCCTGAAGAGTACCCCTCACAAAATCAATCACTTGCTTGAAGTACGCCGGATTTATTCTATATTCATGGAATAAGTAATAACTCCGGGCAGGTTAACGTACCTGCCTACATCCGGCACGAGCCGAATGGTAACAAGCATGCTGAAAAGCACAAAACAAAAACCGAGAATCCTGTTTGTAGACGACTCGAAGACCGTCCGCAAAAGCGGTCTGAAAATTCTCTCGAATGACTATGCGGTCTCTGAAGCCAGCAATGGCAAAGAGGCATGGCAAATTCTGCAAAATGGTGACTCGTTTGACGTTATCTTTGCAGATATCCAGATGCCCGAAATGAACGGTCTTCAGTTTTTGCAAAAAATCCGCTCCATGGATGATCATCGCACAGCTCAACTTCCAGTGATCATGATTACAGGACACAGTGATTCACATGCTGCCATGCGCGCCGTCTTTGAGATGGGAGCAACCGGCTTTATATCCAAGCCCTTCAGCGACATCGACCTGATCAGCACCGCCCATTCCTTTCTTGATCTGACAAGAAAAATGGAGCTGCTTGAAAAGCTCAAGGGTATAGACAGGCTCACGGGACTGAGTAATTACAATAATTTTGAAGAGCATGGAAAGAAAACGCTTTCCATATCCATGCGACACAAACTGGATCTGTCTATCGCATACCTCGAACTTAATTCCTTCGACCAGGTAAAAGAAACCCTGGGTAGAAAAGCTGCTGACAAAATTCTCACCACAGTAGCCGATAAACTCAGAACCGTGCTGCGCAATGAAGAGGTGATTGCAAAAATAGACAAGGCTAAATTTGCAGTTTTAATGCCCATGACCAATCGCATCAATGCGCAAATTGCGGTCTCAAGGGTTCAGAACATGGTCAACGCCATGGTTTTTAATAAAGGCGATACGAAAATACACCTTAACCTGGTGGCCGGACTGACCGGTACAGGCCTGAACAACCGCGGGCTCAGCTTTGACATGTTGTGCATGCGTGCCAACGATGCATTAAAACAGGCAATCAACAGCAATGATGCCCAGGTTTTTAATTATTATGACGACCGGATACAGGAAGCCGTGAAGGAAGTACCAAAAGAAGATGTCTTCAGCGATGCACTCGTGCATATCATCGACGGCAACTTCAGCAAGGTCAGCGACAAGGACCTGTCATCCGTTATCGACCAGCTCGAACCATTTATGGAGTACGCAGCCGTCAAGGGTGCAAAAGTACAGCGCGGATAATGCTTAACTGCAGAATACCTGCACTGGTTTAACTGGACTTTAAAAGCAATCGATCGAAACGCAAGCGCTCACGCTCATCAAACATGCGCCGGGTTATTATCTGCAGTATGGCTATTACACCGAAGCCGGTGCCAGCTGTTACCGTAAACATAATCAGGATCTGATACTTCACTGCCTCAACCGGTGGGCTACCCGCCAGAATCTGACCAGTCATCATCCCGGGCAAACTCACGATACCTGCGGCTGCCATTGCATTAATGATAGGTATCATGCCAGCGCGCATGGCATCACGCGTAATGTCTCGGATAGCGTCCACATCTTTTTCACCAAGCATCAAGCGCTGTTCAATAATGGCGCGTTGCTGCCATGCCGTCTGAACCAGACGATCAATACCAAGCGCGATACCTGTCATGGTATTACCCAGCAACATACCAAGCAGGGGGATTGCATAACGCGGCGTATACCAGGGATCAGCATCGATAACGACGACCAGCGCGAGCACGGTGATTAAGAATGAGGAAATAAGCATCGCAAGCGCACTGATGGAGAAGCCCCAGACACGCTTTAACTTCAGTTTTTGCCTTGCCAGCACCTCAAAAGCAGCAACCGTCAGCATCACTGCAGCGATCAGCACAGTCCAGTGCAGTTGCGCCTGGCGGAAAACAGCCTCGAGTATCAAACCAACAAGCAATAATTGCACAGTGGTACGGATTGCTGCGATGGTTAACTGTAAGGCAACACCCAGCTTGAGGTAACTGCTGAGACTGATCAGTAACAGAATCAACAGCGCGGTTATGATCAGATCGACAGAAGTCAGGTAAATAAGACTGTTGTTCATGCTATCTGTGATACCTGGTCGTCGATAATCTGGAATTGCCTGCTGGCTACACGCTCGAGTTGCCTAAGGTCATGACTGACCCAGATAGCTGCCGCATGAAACTGCTCGAGATATTGTTTTATCAACACTTCAACGCGTTCAGTATTTGTTTCATCGAGATTGGCACTGGGTTCATCCAGTAACAGCACCCGCGGCTGATGAGATAGCAGCCTCAGGATAGCCAGGCGCTGCTTTTCACCACTCGAACAGCGACTAATCTGCCAGTTGACGACATCGTCTTCGAAACCCAGCTTATCGAAAGCCACTGTTTTATTATCAAAATGCTGTCCAACCCGGTCCTGCCACCATTGGCTTTCCGAGGGCAGCAGCATGACGCGCCGTCGCCATTCGTGTGCTTTAACCTCGTTCTGAGCGGCACCATCTGCATAGGCCTGTCCACCATGCGCTTCGAGGTCAGCGATAGCTCTCAACAGGCGCGTCTTACCCGAGCCTGAAGTGCCATGTAATCCTATACACTCGCCGGCAGCAACGGTCAGATTCGTCGCGCCCAGTTCACCAATCGTTATGTCTTCAAGCCTTAGCATCAATACATCGGTCACAAAGTATGCCTTGCATTCTAAGCTATACTTTGAGTAATGCGATACTTACTTTATAAATTCCTCACAGCTGCGTTGGCTGTGGCTCAACTTGCGGGCGGGGCCGCCTATGCGGACTCTAAACGCATCGAGGTCTATGAGCTGAGCCAGGCGTACTGGGACACACAGCCTGGCGAAACATTAGGTGAAATTGTGCAGACACTGATGCCTGACAACCAGTACCTGCGTGCTAAATTGATGCGGGAAATCGTGCAGCTCAATCCGAACGCATTCATCAATGGTGACCCGGGCAAGATGCTGGCGAATACACGCCTGTTCCTGCCAAATTCAACGGTTGGCACGATGCATAAGAGTGAAGCAGCAGATTACAGCGTGAAGCAATTTCAATGGGGCAGCATTAAAACCCCGAAGCAATAATCCCCTGCTTATAGCAAACCTCTCTCAGCAAACGAGACCATGTCATCGCCGACTATGACGTGATCGAGCACACGCACATCGATCAATGCCAATGCATCTTTTAGTCGATGCGTAATTTGCCTGTCTGCCGAACTTGGTTCGGCAACACCTGATGGGTGATTATGTGCAAAGATGACTGCTGCAGCATTGTTAGCAAGAGCCATGCGTACCACTTCACGCGGATACACACTGGCGCCATCAATCGTTCCGTAAAACATTTTTTCAAAGCAGAGTACGCGGTTACGATTATCCAGGAACAGGCAGGCAAACACTTCCTGTGTACAACTACGCAATTCAGCACTGAGGTAACGCCGTGTATCCACCGGACTGCACAGGGCATCACCGCGCTGTATGCTTTCGAACAGGTGACGCCGGGCCATTTCAAGAATCGCCCTGAGCTGTGCATACTTGGCACGTCCCAAACCCCGGTGCTGACAGAATGTTTTTTCGTCCGCCTCGAGTAGTTGCCGGATGCCACCGAATTCATCAAGTAACTGGCGCGCGAGGTCGACCGCGGTAATACCGTTAGTACCGGTTCTGAGAAAGATGGCGAGGAGTTCGGCATCAGAAAGCGAGGCGGCGCCCCGGGCTAGCAGTTTTTCGCGCGGACGCTCCTCGAGCGGCCACTCCTTTATGGCGAGAGACATGTGTTCACCTTCCGTGTTGTCCTTGTGAAAGCCAATCATAACCAGTTGCCCCGGGTCTCGCAATGCAGCGCAGCAACACTGCTAAGCTGCTGATTTCTGGTAGACTATGCGCATGAACAGGCTCAACGGCAAACACATTATTCTCGGCATCACCGGTGGTATCGCTGCCTATAAAAGCGCAGAGCTCACGCGACGACTGCGTGACGCAGGTGCACAGGTGCGCGTTGTCATGACCAGGGGTGCAACCGAGTTTGTTACGCCACTGACTTTTCAGGCGCTGTCGGGCAACCCGGTGCATACTGATCTGCTCGATGAGAAAGCCGAGGCCGGCATGGGGCATATCGAGCTCGCACGCTGGGCAGATGCGATTTTGATCGCACCGGCGAGTGCTAACACCATCGCCCGGCTCGCACAGGGTCGTGCCGACGACCTGCTCACCGCTGTATGCCTGGCCAGCAAAGCACCGCTGGCCATAGCACCGGCAATGAACCACGTGATGTGGCACGATGTAGCCACGCAAAGTAACCTGGGCACCCTGCAGCAACGTGGCTATCACCAGTTCGGACCGGCATCCGGCGCCCAGGCCTGTGGCGAAACCGGTGAAGGTCGCATGCTCGAAGTAGCCGAACTGGTGGATTCTCTCGCCAGCCTGTTCAAGAGTGGTGCGTTACAGGGCGTTAATGTGCTGATTACAGCCGGGCCAACCTATGAGCCGATCGACCCGGTTCGCTTCATCGGCAACCGCAGTTCCGGTCGCATGGGTTTTGCCGTTGCCCAGGCAGCACGCGAAGCGGGTGCCAATGTGACCCTGATCAGCGGCCCCGGCGACCTGTCTACACCGGAAGATATGCGACGCATTGATGTTGAGACTGCCGCTCAAATGTACGATGCCGTGATGCATGAAGTACATTCAAACCAGGTGTTTATATCCGCTGCGGCCGTCGCTGATTACCGGCCAAAAACATCCAGTGAACAAAAACTGAAGAAACAGGATGCCGAGCTGTCGATTGAACTCGAGCGCACCGAGGACATTCTGGCTGCCGTATCAACAACCACGCCGCGTCCTTTTGTTGTTGGCTTCGCGGCGGAAACAGAAAATCTTGAAGCCAATGCGCGCACCAAGCTACACAACAAGTCACTGGACCTGATAGCCGCCAACCGGGTTGGCAAAAACGAAAACGCTCAGGACATCGGCTTCAACAGCGAATACAATGCACTCCACCTGATCTGGCCCGATGGTGAACAGCAGCTGGAACAGGCGCGCAAGCCTGCGCTTGCGCGCCAGCTAATCAGCTTCATTGCACGTCTCTATAACCAGCAAAAGCAGAATGAGAAAAATACAGCTTAAAGTGCTTGATCAGCGTGTCGGCAATGAAATTCCGCTCCCGGCCCATGCTACCGAAGGCTCGGCAGGCATGGACCTGCGCGCCTGCATCGACGAAACCATTACACTCAACCCCGGGGAAACCGAACTCGTCCCGACCGGAATCGCCATCCATATTGATGATCCTGGCCTGGCCGCGACCATTCTGCCGCGCTCAGGTCTCGGCCATAAACACGGCATCGTGCTGGGTAACCTGGTCGGCCTGATCGATTCAGATTACCAGGGCCAGCTGTTTGTTTCCTGCTGGAACCGTGGTAACGATAGTTTCATCATCGAAAAGGGTGACCGAATTGCCCAGCTGGTTTTCGTGCCGGTTGTTCAGGCCGACTTTGAAGTCGTCGACGAATTTGTCGAGAGTGATCGGGGTGCTGGTGGTTTCGGGCATTCGGGACGCCAGTGAGCAGACTGATAAATGCGAAAAACAGCACACAGGTCAAAAATTCAAGACGATTCATACACACTCTCGTAGCATCCATCGTATAAAATAAGTCTGCGTATACCGAAGCGTATTACCATTTCGGGACTGACTTTTTAACCACATCACGAAAAATTAACCATGGCTATTAGTGAAGATATTTTCCGCGCATATGATATACGCGGCATCGTTGAAACTGCGCTCACTCCGGACGCTGTTACTCAAATTGGACAGGCTTTCGCTTCGGAAGCACGTGCACAGGGACAGACAAAAGTTGTCATTGGTCGTGACGGCCGATTATCCAGCCCTGACCTTGCCAACGCACTCAGCAATGGCCTGCGCGCGGGCGGCTGTGATGTGGTCGATGTCGGCATGGTACCGACACCGGTGCTGTATTACGCAACACATAAACTCGAAACCGGTACCGGTATTATGATTACCGGCAGCCATAATCCGCCCGAGTATAACGGTCTGAAAATGTTGATTGCCGGGCACACTATCTATGGTGACGGAGTTAAATCACTCTATCAGCGCATTGTTGATGGCAATATTGAGAATGGTGAAGGCAGCTACGAGCAACAGGATGTCATTCCTGAATACATTGAGACCATTACCTCGGACATACAGCTGACGCGTCCACTGAATATTGCTGTCGACTGTGGTAACGGTGTCGCCGGTGTACTCGCAGTTGATCTGTTCAAAAAACTGGGTTGCGAAGTCACCGAACTGTTTTGCGATGTCGACGGCACTTTCCCCAATCACCATCCGGATCCCTCGAAGCCGGAAAATCTCGAGGACATCAAGAAAGTCATTGCAGAAAAACAGCTTGACCTCGGACTGGCTTTTGACGGTGATGGCGACCGTGTAGGCATCATCGATGACAAGCAGAATATCATCTGGGCCGATCGCCAGATGATGCTGTATGCCGGTGATGTACTGGAACGCAAACCGGGTGCACAGATAATTTTCGATATCAAATCCAGTACCAACCTGGCTAACTATATTAAGGAACACGGTGGCGAGCCACTGATGTGGAAAACCGGTCATTCGTTCATCAAGGCCAAGATGAAAGAAACGGGCGCTGAACTGGCCGGTGAAATGAGCGGACATATCTTCTTCAAGGAACGCTGGTTCGGTTTTGATGACGGCCTCTACAGTGCCGCACGTATGCTCGAGATTCTGAGCAAGCGCAACCAGACCAGCAGCGAAATATTTGATGAACTGCCTGACAGCATCAATACACCTGAACTGCAAATCATGTTCGATGAAGGTGAGCACTACAAGTTTATGGAAAAATTCAAGCAGGAAGCCAACTTCGAGAATGCCGACATCATTACCATCGATGGTATGCGTGTGAATTATGCCGAAGGTTGGGGACTGATACGCCCATCCAATACCACGCCTTGCCTGGTGCTTCGCTTTGAGGCCAATAACCAGGAAGTACTGGAAGAAATACAGGACAAGTTCAGGCAGCAGCTGCACAACATGGATAGCTCGCTGCAACTGCCTTTCTAGTCAAGCCGGCGCCAACAACGCTATAACCTCATTTACAGCCGCGCCCGGTGTACCTCAGTGTCCACTGTGGTTAGAATGTGCCAATCAATTTCTGGAGAGCGCACCGTGGATAAAGCATCCGCACATAACATTGCCAGCGTACTGTCCCGGGCCCTGCCCTGGATTCAGAGTCTGCACGATAAAACCATCGTCATTAAGTTTGGCGGTAACGCCATGGTGGATGAAGACCTGAAAAACAGTTTTGCGCGCGATATCGTGCTGCTCAAGCAGGTCGGTGTTAACCCGGTCGTGGTACACGGTGGCGGCCCACAAATCGGTCAGTTACTGGAAAAAATCGGTAAGGAATCACGATTTATTGATGGCATGCGCGTCACCGACCGCGAAACCATGGATGTGGTGGAAATGGTACTCGGCGGCCTGGTCAACAAGAGCATCGTTAACCTGATCAGCCAGAATGGTGGCAACGCCGTTGGTCTTACCGGCAAGGATGGTGGCCTGATTCGCGCTCGCAAAATGAAAATCGAACGTGAATCGCCTGAACTGGATGTGCCTGAAATTATCGACCTGGGCCATGTGGGGGAAGTCACGGCTATCGATCCATCGATCGTCGACACTCTGGATCAGGGTAACTTCATCCCGGTAATCGCCCCTATCGGTCTTGGCGAGGACAATACCTCTTACAACATTAATGCTGACCTCGTTGCCGGCAAGCTCGCCAGTGTACTGGGCGCTGAAAAACTGCTGCTGCTAACCAACACCGTTGGCATCCTCGATGGTGATGAAAATGTTCTGACAGGACTTAAAGCTGCCGATATCGATGCCCTGATCGATGACGGCACCATACATGGAGGCATGTTGCCGAAAGTCAGCTGTGCTCTCGACGCAGTTAAATCCGGTGTGAAAACATCACACATTATCGATGGTCGCGTTGAGCACGCCGTGCTGCTTGAACTGTTAACGGATGAGGGTGTTGGTACCCTGATCAGGGGGTAGCAGTCGGGGTATCTACATACTCCAGCGGTGGGAGCCCACGTGCAGCCCGCTCCTTGTTAATTCGACGACGCTCCTGCTTCTCGCGCTTGATCCTTTTCGCTTCCATCAACTCGCGAAAACGCAGGATATAGCCATCAAACTGCTCGATAATTTCCTGGCGCTTGATGCGATGACCTTCAGCAATACCTTTCTGGGTTGCTAGCTGGTATTTTTCACGCTCGAGCTTGGCATAGGTGGCTTCCGGTATAATTTTATTCTGATCACGAAGACTCATTATCAACTTTTCGGTCTTTTCCACCCTGATTGCTGAATCATTGATAATGTCTTCAGCCAGCTGAATCTGTGAATCAACCGCATCAAGGCGTGCTTCTCGCGCTGCTATTAAATCACGCTCAGTGGTATAGGTGTCAGTAAGTACACGATCCCTTAGCGCCTGTGCACGTTTTTCGTTTTCACGCTTTCTTTGTTCGGCTTCAAGTCTTCTTTTCTCTGCCTTCTCTTCAGCAGTCATGGCGCGATCATACTTTTTGACCAGCGCGCCCTGCTCATTCAATTCCTGGCGTTCAGTCTTCAGGTACTTTGGTGGCACCTTGTCACCATAGTGGACCTGGCCATTCTCATCGACCCATTTATATAACTTTGCCTGAACAGACATAGACAATGTCATTGAACCCAGCAACATTGAATACACAGCACATCTGAACAACGTCTTAACCATTACTCCACTCCACGCAAACGGGTCACATCTCACCCTGTGACAGATTCTTGTTAATCATCTCAAGTATAGGAGGACTGTGGCAGAATGCACAAAATCATCACCAACTGACCCGCCTGAATGCTCGATCACCTGCTGATTTTCACAATATCTGTCATTGCCAATGCATTTTCAGCACTTTCTGGTGGTGGTGCCGGCCTGATTCAGCTACCCGTACTGATATTCCTGGGACTGCCATTTGGCATCGCGCTGGCCACGCACAAGGTTGCCACGGTGGCGCTGGGAATCGGTGCCACCGTTCGACACCTGCGTGAAAGCCACCTCGAACGCCAGTTTGCAGTTTTCATGGTCCTGACCGGGTTGCCGGGCGTGATTCTCGGTGCCAGCTTCATCCTGCAGGTGCCCGACCGCTCGGCGCAAATCGCCCTCGGCATTCTGACCATGGGACTGGGTATTTATTCCATCTTTTCTCCCCAGCTGGGTCAGCTGTATGCGCCGCAGAACCGCAACCGCCAGGGCTACATCATTGGCGGCCTGGTTATGTTTCTGATCGGTGCGCTCAACGGCTCACTGACCTCGGGCACGGGCCTGTTCGTTACCCTCTGGCTGATTCGCTGGTTCGGCATGGATTACAAGCATGCAGTCGCCTACACCCTGGTGCTGGTAGGCCTGTTCTGGAACGGCGCCGGCGCTGTCACGCTCGGTCTGCTCGGAGAAATTTACTGGTTATGGCTACCGGCATTGCTGCTGGGCTCGATCATCGGTGG
>JARFRD010000054.1 GCA_029287435.1 Gammaproteobacteria bacterium | reverse complement strand
TTTATTCGTCTTTTCCCGTCAGAGTTTCCATAGCCTCTGTAGTCAAATATATAAACATCATAATGTTTTTCAGCGAACCCTCGTAGAGAGCCGATTATCTGATCAGAAATCATGGCGTTTCCCAGGGCCATTAATACATATCCTTTTGCGGGTATTTGCTTTTCAGCACCATCATTAGACAGGTATTTATAACCGCGAAGGGTTTTGCCATCAGAAGTCTGGTATTCGACTGGCTCAACAAATTTCAAGTGCGAAACTCTGTTTATATCAGGAGCTGGCACTACAGAACTCCACAACCAGAACATGAAAGGCTCTATAATAATGCCGCAAACTGCATCTTCCCTGTCATTTGCAGATGCCCCTGGAGCAATTGATAAGCCGAGAAGTATTGCTATGAAATATTTAGTCATTTACTCATTCTCGCTACCCTTAGGTAGAAATTTGAAATAAACCAAGGGGTCAGAGTACTTGATCTCTTGAATACGCTTAACTCTCCGGACAGATCTGCTGGTAAATCGATGAATAGTCCATCAGGTCCATGCCGTTTTCAACAGTCATGCTGGTGATTCTTTCGATGCCTTCCAGTGCATCCGTGTTCAGGCCGGCGGCTTTTGCATCATCGATAAACAGCCGGATGTCCTTCAGCAGGTGCCGGGTTGAGAAGTTCGCCGTGCCGAAGTCCCGCTCCAGGTATTTCTGCAGCTTCTTGTCGTAGGTTTTTGCATACAGTGCACTGTCACGCACGGTATCCATAAATACATCAGCGTCGACACCATTTTTCATCGCATAACCCAGACTCAGAGAAAAGCCGGCGGTCAGGGCTGCGATCAACTGGTTCATTGACAGCTTGAGCGCAGCGGCCGAACCCGTTTCACCAATGTAACGGGGTGCAGTGCCCAGTACCTGCAGGGTAGGCAGAACTTTTTCAAACAGGTCTTTCGATCCGCCTGCCATGATGATCAGTGTTCCAGTCTTTGCCTCGGGTATGCTGCCGAGAACCGGGGCTTCCAGGTAGCTGCCGCCGCATGATGATATCGTTTCGCCTATGTCCTTTGACTGTGATGGTGAAATGGTCGCCATCTGCAAAATGTATTTACCCTGCAGGTCTTTTTCTGTGTCGAGCTGCAGCAGACTGTTAATAGCGGCCGCGTCGCTGACCATCAGGATAATAGTACTCGATAAACGGACCAGTTCATCAGCTGTTGAGCAAACGACAACGCCGCTTTCAGCCAGCTCTTTTATGTTGTCCCGGGTGCGGTTGAACACCCTGACGGTAAACCCCTGCGACAGGAATCGCTCGACAAACGCATGCCCCATCAGGCCTGTACCTATGATACCTATATCCACCATGACCCTGAGTTGAAAATTCAAAAGTCGCTATTGTAATTGATTTTCAAACCTGCAGACATTGCCCGCCAAATAAACAGCGCATGATTAAATACCAGGAGCAGATCCTGGTATTTCTGGATTTGAACCGGTGACAGGGGCAGACTCAACTTGTTATGAATTTTATTCTGTCGGCATACAACCCCACACACTGGCTGTTTTATCAGCTGTCTGTTTTAAGTACTTTTGCATTGGTGCATGACGCACATGAATAGCAGGCGAAATCGAAACCTGAAAGATTAAGGCGATGGAGCTTAATACTGACCAGCAGCCCTTTGGGGGATGAATAATGAGCGAAAGCATTGAAGTAAACAGTGATACCAGTAAGGTGTGGGAAAACCATGTCTCTGTTCCGGACACGCCAGCGGGTTTTACCGTAAGAACCACTTACCCGACTAATCCGGACGGGGCTGAAGTGATGCTGGAACGCTGGCAAGCCGGCTCGGCGGAACCGCCGCATTCACACCCCGGTGACGATATGACGGTGGTAGTCGAAGGCAAAATGGCGATACAGTTTTATACCCGGTCAGGGCATGGACTGGTTGCTGATGGCGATGCAGTCATTCTTAACAGCGGCGATACCGGTTATGTGCAGGCAGGCCGGATCCATGACGCAAAGTACCTGCAAGATTGCAAACTGGTTTACGTTCATGACCGGGCTTTCGGCTTTACTAAGGAAGAATAATACAGGATTAATGTAGTCTTAAAAGGCAGCAGCAATGATAATATTCATCGTTAACTGTTGCGGTTTTCTTTAATGTTTTTCATCAAGAGAGTGAGCAAATGTTTCAAAATCATTGGTCTGCTAAGACGTTGTTTTGTGTATCGATGCTATGGTCCACAGTATTACTGGCTGGTTCCGATGTGGTTACTGACACCACGCCGCAACCCAGCGCGACGATGCCGGATAATCCGCTTGCAGAAACAGAATGGCGCCTGGTCGAGTTTCAGTCTATGGATGATGCAACCGGGACAGTACGCCCGCACGACTCTTCGCTGTACACCATGCGCCTGAACAGTGATGGTACGGTCAATATGCGCCTCAACTGCAACCGAGCCACTGGCAACTGGTCGATCGAACCCGCTGCAAATACTGACAGTGGCCGCTTTAGCTTCGGGCTGCTTGCAATGACACGTGCGCTTTGCCCACCGCCGAGCATGGATGAGAGTATCGCGGCGCAGTCTCAGTACATCCGTTCATACCTGCTGAAGGATGGCTGGCTGTACCTGAGCCTAATGGCAGATGGCGGAATCTATGTGTGGGAGCCGTTAAACGCAAAATCTTACGTGGCAGACATTCCTGCAGCACCTGATGATGGAGGGCCGCGTAACTGGGAAGTGGTGGGTGTCTCGCATGTGCTTAATCTTCGTGAGCAGCCATCCACCAAGGCCAGGGTGGTCACCAGCTATGCGCCCGGTACCATACTTGATAACCTCGGCTGCCAGCGCAGCGGCGAACAGATCTGGTGCGATGTGCAGCAGTTGGATGGCGGCCCGCGTGGTTTTGTAGCGGCAGCGTTTTTGAAGCCAGCTGTTTCACCCGATGGCAGTGTTGCAACCGGCACCGACGATTCGGCGCTGCGTGCTGGTCAGGGCAAATTCGATGCGAGCGGTAAAATTCCCTGTGCGCAGTCTGGTGGGCAGCCGATGGTGCAGTGTGAATTCGGCGTCGCCCGTGCCGGTGGAGGATATGCCACGGTCGTGATCAAGACGCCTGATGGCCGCAGCCGTGCGATATACTTTCGCATGGGTAAGCCGATCGGTGCCGATACCAGCCAGGCAGATGGTTATGCAGAATTCTCTGCTAGCAAGGAAAACGACCTGCACCTGATCCGTGTAGGCAAAGAACGCTACGAGATCCCGGATGCTGTTGTGTTCGGTGGCTGAGCTCTAACTGTTCACGGATTGACCATGCAGTTCCTCGCTTCATTATTCGTCGCTAAACCACAAATCATTGGACTGGTGGCTTTAGCCTTTGTCGCGGGATACCTGGCGCTGCGCTTTATGGCGCCAGGCATTGCCCGGCGCCCCGCTTCTCTGCTCATTGCCTCGACTGCGTGGGGGGTTTATGCCGCATGGGAGTGGCTGGTTCTGATCAAGACGCCGGAAGCGAATATTCGGGTCGACCTGCTGCTATTGTGGCCGGTGCTGGCTATTCTCACGGTATGGGCGCTGTACAGGGCATTCCGATAGCGGTGCTTTGCTGAACACCGTGATGCAGGCACGTCAATAAGCCAATGCTGGGGCCGATCCTTTTTTTTCAGGATGCACAGGGTTGATGTCCTGTCATGGGCTACTTTGCAGGGTTTTTTTCCTCAATTTTATGGGGTTGGAGTGATTAAAATTAAATCACTCCGCCCCCTTTTTGCTAAGCCGCTTCGAATATTAGAGCTAATTACTCTCTGATCCTGTTTATTCTCCAAACATACAATCGTATCAAATGTCTCAACAATCACATTAAGCGGAATTGCAAAACGCGAGCCGTTTAAGTTCATGTTGAGCTTTAGTTCTGCATGTGTGCAAAATTGCTGCGCCGATTGTTTTGTTGGATTGACGAACCGTATTCGTCAGGCATTTGAGTTACAGCTTACGCTTCCTGTTGCTGCAGGATGCCTCACAGCTGATTTTGCAGATATGGCGCTTGCCCATTTCGATTATACGGCTGCGGCACTCCTTGACGAACCAGGCAGGCACCACGAAATACTCTATGTCCCTGCAGTCGATGAAGGCTACGAATTAAAGCTCGGTAATGCTTTTGCTGTGCCCGATGCCATGAATCACAGGGAGGCGGTCGCGCACACTGGTTATGACAATGACCTTGAAGCGTATGCCTATTATTCTTTTGCGCCTAATATTTTGGCGATTCGTGTGCCTTGTATTCCTGGCCCTCTATAACCGGCTTGATGAAAATCTCCACCCTTCTGTTCAGCTGTCGTCCGGCCTCAGTTTCGTTTGTATCACGCGGTTCATACTCACCACGGCCCTCGGTATGCAGACGCACACGCGAGACCCCTTCATAGGCGAGGAAGCTGGCAACGCTTTCTGCTCGTCTCTCAGACAACAGCTGGTTGTATTCATAGGGGCCTGTGCTGTCGGTATGGCCGATGATGTGTACTACCGTGCGGTCGTACTTGTTGATCAGTGTGGCCAGCTTCTGCAGCGATGGTTTGAAAGCCGGCTTGATATTGTAACGGTCGAAGTCGAAAGAGACTTCACTGTCAACCGTCAGCTTTAGCGTGTCATCCTTCAGACGTTCGATCTCCATCTGGTGGGCATCGCGCTCGGCCTTGAGCTCCTTCTCGAACTCGGCCTGCTGTTTGTCCATGTAGTGTCCGACACCGCCGCCAGCGATGGCACCGATCATGGCGCCGACATAGCGCCCGCTGTCGTGGTCAATTTGGTGGCCGATTACTGCACCCGCTACTGCACCAACCGCCGCACCGGTCTTCGCGCGTTTGTGAGGGTCGTCGGTTGCACAACCAGTTATGCTTAACGAGTAAGCTAACGCAATAACCGGTAGAATTGTTCTGTTCATTTATGTAGCTCTCTGTTCAGGTATCCAACTTTATTTTGCTTTATGATTAGATTATATCAGCCTCAGCATGAACAGTTCCTTAACCAGATGGATGGTATGAACCAGCTTACGAGTAAGACTTTCATTACTGTTGTGAATTTGATTGCTCGAATGATAAATATTGGGGGTCTGGATGACAACAGGACAACAGGGGACAGACCACGATTAGTGGTAATTTGCTAAGCCAGCTGTGGGTTGTAATAGATTAAAATCAAGGGGTCTGTAAAATCGAGGGGTCTGAGTACTCGAATGGAGTACTTGATTTTTTTTCCTCTACCGATCGTGTGTTGATTTTCACTACGAATCTGGCACCTAATAGTGCCAGGTATCCAGCTGGAGCTATGCAATGAAAAACATGCTATTCAGACATCTTGCAATCATTTCGCCATGGTACGCCCTGATCGGGTTACCTGTCGGGTTACTTGCGTTGCTGCTGATATTGATGCCGAACACGCTGCAAGCCAGTGATCAGGCGCTCGTCGAACGCATGCAGTCAGGTGGTGCAGTGCTGATGATCCGCCATGCCGAGGCCCCCGGTACTGGCGATCCGCCCGGATTCAAGCTCGACGACTGCAGCACGCAGCGCAACCTGAGTGCGGACGGCAGGCTGCAGGCAGCAGCGATAGGTGACTGGTTGCGGGCGCATGATGTCCGGCGCGCAAGGGTATATTCCAGTCAGTGGTGCCGTTGTCTCGATACCGCGAGACTGATAGATGTTGGCGAGGTCATGCCGCTGCCGGCGCTGAATAATTTCTACACACGTCCACAGGACCGTGAGGCCAATCTTGCTGCACTATATGCATTCCTCGCCGAGCAGCCCACTGACGGCGAACTGCTGGTGCTGGTCACGCACCAGGTCACGATCAGTGCACTGACCGGTGAGTACACACCTTCCGGTCACGGCGCGTTGCTTGGCCTGGGCCAGGGCGGCAGGTTCACCCTGATCGGCAAGCTGGATTTCGAACCATGAACGTTGCCTTCAAGTAGCTCGACTGCACGAACAGGAACATGGTAAGGAGGCTAGTCATTGAGCAACCCCAACCACCAATCTTCCTGTACAAAATTATCCGTTGCCGACACCAGCTGCCCGAGCTTAGGCGCGATGATCTTTACCCCGCGCTTTTTCGCTTCACGCGTTACACGCTCGATCGGTTCATACCAGCTGTGCAATGACAGATCGAACATTCCCCAGTGTATCGGCACCATGGCCTCGCCATTAAGATCGAGGTGTGCCTGCACGCCTTCCTCCGGCAACTGATGAACGAACTTCCAGTCCAGACTGTAGGCACCGTTCTCGAGGAAGGTCAGGTCGAACGGCCCGAGTCTTTCACCAATTTCTCTGTAATGCGACGAGTAACCCGAGTCGCCACTGAAGTACACGTTCTGCTTGCTCCCTTTGATCGCCCACGATGCCCACAGCGTGCTATTTCGGTTGAACAGGCCACGACCGGAGAAATGCTGCGATGGCGCACAGGTAAAGGTCAGGCCATCAAAGGTCGTGTGCTGCCACCAGTCGAGCTCGGTGATCTTTGTTCTGTCGATACCCCAGTATTGCAGGTGCGTGCCGACACCCAGCGGTACGATGTAATGTAGATCTCGTTTCTTTAGTTTCTTGATGGTCTTGTGATCGAGATGATCATAGTGGTCATGCGAGATCAGCACGACATCGATATCCGTAATATCATTGATATTGAATACCGGCGGCTGAAAGCGCTTTGCCACACCGGGTATTGGTGAAGCATAGGTCGAGAATATGGGATCGATCAGAATGCGCCTGCCGTCGAGCTCGAGCAGGATGGTCGAGTGGCCGAACCAGATAAAGCGGATGTCACGACTCTTCTCCTGTAGCGCTGACAGGGCAGGGGGTGCCTCCGGCAGCTTCTGCTGCGGCCGGCGTTCCTTGCCGTTGAAGAAATACTCGTAAACAATAGTTGTCCACTTGCGTCCTGTCTGCAACGGTATCACCTCCGGATTCTGGAATCGCTGGCTCTGGCTATTATACTGGGGTGAACTGGTGATTCTGTCTACGCCGTCGCCGGCCACATTGGCGCCCAGTGATGTACAGGCAACCAGGTAAGCCGATGTGGTAAACAGAAATATCGACCAAACTAGATTCTTCAAATATTCCAATTGTCTTATCTCTAATATATTCCACCTGGGAAACATCAATGATTATGCTTTATCATCCGTGAGAGCAGGGTGAAGGGGTTCGGTTTGCCAAATTGCCATACCCCCTCCTCATTCCATAGTGAGCCAACTAAGAGGAAAAGCAAATGTTAAGTCGACTGGCTTTAATTGTTTCATTGTTACTGATGACTGCCTGTACCGAAGAACAGCAAAATAAATTGAGCCGACTTGGTGTAACCTGGCTCGAGGGCAACTATCGCGTTACCTATGCAGATGGTGAACACGTTAAAAACTGGATCGTTCTCGATAGCAAAGTCACTACTGAACCTGCCAAGGGATATTATTATTTCTGGGTAAGGAAAAACGGCAAAAAATATTATGTGCAAACGCCTATTGCACGTACCTACATTGAAGAAATCGAAAAATAGCAAACGAAAGAGCAGGGCACGGATTATCAGGGTGCAGTAAGCTTTTCCCTTACAAAGTGAAGCGTTGAATAAGTTTACTGCTTTGCTATGGTTAGAATATGTCGATCAAGAAACTGACTGTTAGCGCTGTGCTGCTGTTATCGTTCCTGTCCCCCTGGGCGATGCGTGCAGCGCAGACAGATAACGAAACCAGTTCCCTACCGATTTTCGACGCGCATATTCACTACAGCGATGATGCCCGGGAGGCCTTTTCACCGGATGATGCCATTCGGCGATTGCGTGCGGCAGGCATTAAACGGGCCCTGGTGTCCAGTTCCAGCGATGAAGGGACACAACGGCTTTACCAGGCCGACCCCGGTTTCGTAGTGCCGTCGCTGCGGCCTTATCGAAAACGGGATGAGCTGCAGACCTGGATGCATGATGAAAGCGTGATTCCCTACCTCAAGCAACGCCTGCAGAGATATCGCTATGCGGCCATCGGTGAGTTGCACGTTGATGGTGAAGAGGCCAATACAGCGGTGATGCGTGAAGTTGTCCGCCTGGCCAAACAGCACCGCCTGATATTGCATGTGCATAGTGATGCCCAGGCCATCAAGTTGATTTTTGAACAGGATCCGGAGGCAAGGATTTTGTGGGCCCATGCCGGTTTTGAATTTGCCGAGACGGTTCGTGAACTCATGCTGCTGCATGATAACTTGTGGGCGGACCTTTCATTTCGTTACGACATATCTGCCAACGGAAACATCATGCCTGAATGGGAACAATTACTCATTGATCATGCAGATCGTTTCCTGCTGGGCATAGATACCTATACGCCGCAACGCTGGTTGCAGATAAACGAAGTCATGCAGTGGCAACGGCGGTTACTGGCTGCATTGCCGATCGATGTGGCCAGCAAAGTTGCCTATCAGAATGGCGAGCGTATTAGCGCGATATTTGATGGCAAGTGATGCCTGCCAGGCAATAGTATGATGAATGGAGTCAGCTCCCTGCTTTATATCATGATGAAAGCGATTTCAGCATCACGTTATTATTTGCTTTTTGTCGAATATTCCCCACTGTTAGTGGGTTGGTCAGTGATATATAAACAGGCATAATGCCTCACCTTATCCTGAGTAAGCGCCACCAGCTTCGCTGCAATCCTTTTTAGTTGAAAACTAATCCCTTCAAAAACAGTTATGTTGACCTGGGTCGAGATTTTTACCAGTCGATCAAGCCAACGCCTGTCCACAATCCTCAGCTGATTATCTATAACCGGGAACTGGCAGATGAACTCGGGCTCGATGAAACTCCTTTGAATGCATCTGCTGATGTCTCGGTATTTGCCGGCAACGAGGTGCCCGAGGGTGCAGGTCCGATCGCGATGGCTTATTCCGGGCACCAGTTTGGGCATTTTAATCCACAACTGGGCGATGGCCGCGCGATACTGCTTGGCCAGATGGAGAGTCCCGGCGGTCGTTCTTTTGATATACACATGAAGGGTACCGGACAGACGGCATTTTCTCGTAACGGTGATGGGCGTGCTGCACTCGGGCCAGTACTGCGTGAATACCTGGTGAGTGAAGCCATGGCTCGCCTCGGCGTGCCAACAACACGCGCACTGGCAGCCGTCACCACGGGTGAAGAAGTCATCAGAGAGCGCTTGTTGCCAGGCGGCATCATCACGCGCATTGCGGCCAGTTTTGTTCGCATCGGTACCTTCGAGTACTTTCTCGCCAGAGGGGATAAGGCGGGTCTTACCCGGCTGGCTGACTATATGATCGAGCAGTATTATGCAGATCTGAAACAAGCCGAAAACAGGTATCTTGCCCTGCTGGATGCTATCATCGAAGGACAGGCGGCATTGATTGCTCAATGGATGCAGCTCGGCTTTATCCATGGCGTGATGAATACGGACAATATGTCTATCGCCTGTGAAACCATCGACTATGGTCCGTGTGCGTTCATGGATCACTATGCCCATGACCGGGTCTACAGCTCGATAGATCATGATGGGCGTTATGCGTATAACAATCAGCCGAATATCGGCTTATGGAACCTTTCCCGCTTTGCCGAGTGCCTGCTGCCTTTGATCGATGAGGACCAAAATACCGCGGTCGAAATGGCGAAAGATCAGCTTGAGCGGTATATCAATGCCTACCAGGAGCACTGGTTAACGGGTATGTGCGCCAAACTCGGTCTTGCCACAGTACTCGATGAGGACAAGGCGCTAGTTGAAAACTTGTTCACCATCATGGCCAGCAACAATGCTGATTTCACATTGACATTTTATCGACTTTCCATGCTTGATCTGGACGCATCGAACGACGATGTGATGCTGGACCTGTTCGATGATGTCGATGATGTAGGGTCGTTTACCCAATGGCTCGATCAATGGCGACAGCGCTTGTCTCTGGAAGCCAGTGAAAATGATGAAAGAAAAGCCATGATGCGCGCGGTCAACCCTGTCTATATACCCAGGAACCACTTGCTTGAAGCGGCGATACGAGCAGCAGAAGACCATGCAGATTTTTCCGTATTTCATGCCTTGCATGAAGTTCTGCAGCATCCCTATGATTTTCAGCCTGGCAAAGAAGCCTACATGCAACCACCATTACCACATGAAGTCGTGCAGCAGACATTTTGTGGTACCTGATAGCTAAACTTGTAAAGATGCATCAAATTGGAGAAAGCAGAAGGAGGCGATTATATGTAGTGTCCCGGTGCTCTTATCCAGCTCAACTCAATCATCATCTTCGTTCAATGCTTCGACAAACGATACCAGTGCATCGATGTCATCCTCGGCAAGATTAATATGCTGTAGTGTTGGATCAGCATTACGCAGAATTTTATTTTTCGCCAGCGCGCTGCTGGTTATATAAAAGCGTACTGCATCGTCCAGCTCGTTGAACTGACCGCTATGCATGTACGGATTGGAATGGCCAAGGTCGCGCAGCACAGGCGTTTTGAATGCAGCGATGGTCATCGGCAATAACAGTTGTGGCTGACATCGATCTGCACCGGCCTTGCGATTGTTCTGCTTCAGCCGGCTGCACAGGATGTTGTTCAACTTCGCCTGTGGATTTGGCATATCGGGATTGGCGTAAACATTCCACCGGGCTTTAACAATGATCACCGATAAAAGCGAAAGGGATGAAAATGAAGCAAGTCGTCAATCTTGATTGCCAACGCCAGCAGCTGCTAGTCAATCTTCATGGTCATGTCATAACAGGTGGCGGCCGCCATCCATGGGCAGGATGCGGCCGGTAACATAGTGGCTGTTCATCAGGTAGTCGACCGCATGCTGAAATTCATCGAGCCCGCCTTCACGCTGCATCAGGCTCTTTTTCAGCGTCTTTTCCCGGTAGGCCTTATCGTCATCATCATTGAACAGCACCAGCGCCGGTGCAATGCTGTTGACTTTCACCTTAGGTGCCAGGCGTACTGAATCTGACAGCGTCAGGTTGTCCATCGCTGCCTTGCTGGCAGCATAGGCACTGTGCTTGCGGCTGCCGCGGCTGCTGACATAGTCGCTGATATGAATGATATCAGCATGATCATCATTACAGTCCCTCAACAGCCCCTCCAGTGCCCGGTTCAGCTGATATGGCGCACTGACATGGATCTGCAGCATACGCTGGATGATTTCTGCTGCCGGTATGTCGGCGCTATCGGGTAGCCATTCCGAAGCATTGTGAATAATTGCCCGCAGCTGCTTATGCGACGTCAACAGTGTCTCGATCAGCCAGTCGATCTGCGCCTGGTCATTGAAATCACAGCGGTACAGTGTCGCCCCTTTGTCGCGCAGGACATGCAGCGAGTCGTACTCGGTTCGGTAGGTGCCGATCACTGGCATGCCACGTGCGAGGAAGTTTAATGCAAGGTGCAGACCCACACGTTTGCCGGCGCCGGTGATTAACACAGGGTCGTGCTTGCTCATGGGTTGAGGAATTCCGCCCGCGTATGGATGTTTTCCTTGAAGCAGCCGCCGAGCGCCGTGGTGCTAGTGCGCGAATTGGTATCCATAATACCGCGCGACTTGACGCAGTAATGGGTAGCGTCGATGCTGACCGCAACATCATCGGTTGCAAGCAGCACCTGTAATGCCACCAGTATCTGCTGTGTCAGGCGCTCCTGCACCTGCGGCCGCTGGCCGAAGAAACGCACGATGCGGTTGATCTTCGACAGGCCGATGATGGTGTCTTTTGGGATGTAGGCCACTTTTGCGACACCGTCGATGGTGACGAAATGATGCTCGCAGGTACTGGTCAGGTCGATGTCCTGCACCTTCACCATTTCACTGGCACCCATTTTGTTTTCAATCAGCGACAGTTTTGGAAACTTGCTGTAGTCCAGCCCCGAAAAAATCTCGTGCACGTACATCTTGGCGATGCGGTGCGGTGTCTCGACCAGGCTGTCGTCGTTGAGATCTAGCCCCAGTGTGCCGACCACCTCGGTCATCAGTTCCTTAATGCGCTGGTACTTCTGTTCGTTGCTAAGACCTGTATAGACCATTGGCGTCTCCAGACCTTTATCGATAAGTGTATTACGCACCAGCAGTGCTTCCCGGCTCAGGCCGGCAAAATCGTCATTCTCGTTTGTGTACTGTTTCAGGTAGACAGGATCAGGTGGTGTCATGAGGCTTTCTCCAGCAAGGTAAGGTGTGAGTGGATGTCCACTTGGTATTCCATTGTGAGGGATACTGAATCAGCAAAGCGCAGTGCATGTGGTTTGTCGATCGTCACCCGTGCACGTTGTACATCATGGTGCGCTGAGCAGATATCAAGCACATCTGCCACCAGCTTCTCCAGCAGCAGGAATCGGCCGCTCTCGACATGCTCGATGACCTGTTTTGTAATGGTTTTGTAGTTCAATGCCTGCTCAACATGATCATCCATCGCGGCAGGATTAATCGCGTACTGAATCTCGATATTGATCACAACATCCTGCTTCTTCTGCTTCTCCTCGGGGTTGAAGCCGATAAAAGTACGCAGCCGCAAGTTGCTGATGTTGATGGTTGCCTGTTTTGGTCGCATGCTCATCATCCGCATTTCTGTTAATGGGACTATGAGAATATTGCCAGAACAGTGAGGAAGCCGTGAATTAACCGTGAAGGATGCGTGAAGGCGGCAGGTTCAGGCTGGCCGGTAAATGGGCCCTGGGGCAGAAAGAAATTTTAGGCACAACGCATGTTGCCTGCTAGCACCAGCCCATGCGCCAGACAGCAGCGTCTTTCAGCTCGCGCCAGTCGATTCGGTACACGTTATGGTTAATGACTGCTTCCAGTTCACAGCCGATGACGTGTTCATTGTCGTCGCGTAGCAGGGATTTGACAATAAAGTGGCGTTCGCGGTTTTGCGGTGTCACCGCGGTCCATTTAGACAGCAGCAGTTTGTTCGGATTGATGCGGTTCATGGGAGAACTATAGCACCACTATTCTCCGGTGTTTGTCGCGTGATTTAATTACAGGTGAACGCTTGAAATTCCGCTTTTTGTCCTCAGCTCATAGCGTATGTTGTTAAAATATGCCGCCTATGGACGAATAAATAGCATTTCGCACAACCATGAAACTACGTAATACTGAACAACGCTGGGGTTTGGTTTCAGTAATAATTCACTGGTTTACGGCAATTGCCGTCGTCGGCATGTTTGCACTTGGTCTGTGGATGGTCGAACTAACCTATTACGACCACTGGTATCGGCAGGCACCGTTCATTCACAAGAGCATCGGTGTGCTGCTATTCCTGCTAACCCTGGCCCGCTTGCTATGGCGTTGGTCGAACCCGAGGCCGGTCGAACTAACAGGACATAGCGCATTCGAAAAACGTGCAGCGCGCATCGCTCATGGCCTGATTTATCTGTTGCTGTTCTCCATTATGATCAGCGGCTACCTGATATCGACCGCCGACGGTCGGGCGGTCGATGTGTTCAACTGGTTTTCGATACCGGCAACGGTGCACGGCCATGAACAGCAGGAAGACATCGCTGGTCTGATCCACCTGGTGCTGGCGGTCAGCCTTATTACGCTGGTTACGATGCATGCGGCCGCGGCGCTGAAACACCATTTTGTCGACAGGGACCGAACCTTGTCACGAATACTGGGCAAGTAATTTTTTTTAATCACTATCAAGGAGTAAACCATGAAAAATACACTGTTGGCGTTTATCTTGCTGTTTTCATCTTCTGCGTTTGTGCCATCTGCTGCGTTCGCTGCCGACTACGAGATCGATACCAAGGGCGCACACGTGTTCATCCAGTTCAAAATCAGCCATCTCGGCTATAGCTGGCTGGTCGGGCGCTTTAACACCTTCGATGGTGAATTCAGCTACGATGAAAAAAATCCCGCTGCTTCGAAAGTTGTTGTTTCCATCGACACGGCCAGTATCGACAGCAACCATGCTGAGCGCGACAAGCACCTGCGCAGCAAGGATTTTCTCGATGTCGGCAAGTTTCCGAAGGCAAAGTTTGTCAGCACCTCGTTCAAGGAACTCGGCAATGGCAAAGCGGAGCTGGTCGGTGACCTGACGCTGCATGGCGTCACCAGGGCGGTGACTATTGCGGTCGAGCATGTCGGTCATGGCAAGGATCCCTGGGGAGGCTATCGACGTGGCTTTGCCGGTACCACGAAATTCGCGCTGAAGGATTTTGGTATAGACTATGACCTCGGCCCGGCATCGCAGGAAGTCGAATTGTTCCTGTCGGTTGAGGGCATCCGCAAGTAGATAGCAATAACAGTACAGGCAGTGATATGCTATTCAATACGGCTGAAAGCGCAGCAGCCCCCGGTCAGGCAGTCTCAGGCAACGCTACTGCAGTACCAACGGGCTGCCGGCACTTTGATAACAATCGAACAGACCCAAGGGAGTTATTGAAATGAAGACGACACTGGATGAAGAACAGAGAAAAAAACTGGTTGAATGGATGGTCGACAGGAGTGTCGATACCAATATCGATAGCCAGGAGCGTACTCATCGCAAGCAGTTGCTGGATGGGCTGGGTATTGCGCACGTACGGAAAATGGCCGATGAAGAGGGCATTGATCTGACCGATGAACATATAGGGGTGATCGAGTGCCTGCGCGACTATTACCTGGAAATTGGCGAGGCGGAGAATGGCCGTGACCTGGAGGAGATGCTTGATGAAATATTTGACGGTCATGGTGGCCGTAAATACCTGTGGCGTTTGTTTCCAGGCGGTCCGGTGACACAGGGATTACGTCTCGCTGGCTTGCCAATACCACCGCACACAGGGGACAAGGGCTTCGGTACCGTGCGCTAGCTACCAGCCAGTCCGGCAGCGATACAACGCTACTCGTAATTGCTATACTGGAGCAGAATGAATCCAGTGACGGTGACGAACAATGAAAGCCACAGCTGAACTGCAGGTGATTCCTCTCGGTGCAGGCGTCTCGGTGCGGCCACAGGTCAAACGTATCATCGAGCTACTCGGGGAGTATGACTTTATCCTCGAGACCCACGGCTCGGGGACTGATATCGAGGGCGAACTCGATGACATCCTGGCAGCCGTCAAGCACGTGCACGAGGTGATGCACGAGGAAGGCAACGTGCGCCTGCTCAGCTACCTGAAGCTCGAAACGCGCACTGACAAGGAAACGACACTGGCCGGTAAAAGGCTCTGACTGGAATTCCATGTATGCGCGTTGACCGGATCTTCACGCCCATTCTGCTACCGTATTGTCACACTGACTATGCCGGGGAAATGAACTTAGCATGATGATGGAAAAGACAGCGACCAAGGACGCGTTTGCATAACTATGGCGACCTATGCCACGCTAGCGACTAATTGACAGCATGTCTCCTGCCGCAAATATAAAGGTGATGCGAACAGGACTGCTCCCATTTACCCATAGACATCAGTACACTCGCTGTATTAACCAGCAGCGCACCAGTCTCTATTGAATGCTGGCGGCGTAACCACTTTGTATACAATTGTTAACAATAAACTAATAATCAGGGGAGGAAAGCAATGAAAGGCAGCATGTTTACAGCGCTGATAGCTTACCTGGCTATCCTGCTGGCAGGGTTCTGGCTGTGGGCCAGCCCAGCGGTCGCCGATACGGTCAAGATTACGCCCCTCGGCAGCCACGATGGCGAGTTCTGCCGCTTCGATCGTGCACTGGTGCTGGAGGACCCTGACGGAACACGGTTGCTGTATGACGCCGGTCGCACGGTGACCGGAGCCAATGATCCACGGCTGGGCAAAATCGACGTCGTACTGGTCAGTCACATGCCTGTCTCTTATACACATC
>JARFRD010000036.1 GCA_029287435.1 Gammaproteobacteria bacterium | reverse complement strand
GCCAGTCGCTTCAAAACCTATTCACTCAGCGATGTACTGCAAGGGCGTGTCGATCCGAATGTGATCAAAGACAATGTCGTCATCTTTGGCGTCAATGCCGAAAGCGTCAAGGACGAGTTCCTCACACCTTATGATCGCTTTGCCGAGCGCGGCCAGGCGACCGCGGGTATAGCGGTGCATGGCTATGAAGTCAGTCAGCTGTTGCGTGCAGCGCTGCAAGGCGATGAACTGATGCGCTTCCTCAGTGACCGCTATGAGAACCTGTGGATTCTGCTCTGGGGCCTGGTGGCAGCGCTGGTTGGCCTGATGGCGCATTCCACCTTGAAATTTTCCCTGCTGACCGTTACCGGATTGATAGTACTGGCGGGTTCGACAGCCATCGCCTTTGTCAATCACTGGTGGTTACCGGTCGCGCCGGTCGCCATTGCCTGGATTACCTCGGCAGGACTCGTCACCGCGTTCCTCTCGGGGCACGAAAAGCAGGAAAAGAAATACCTGATGGATCTGTTCAGCAAGAATGTTTCATCCGAGGTGGCCGACGAGATGTGGAAACATCGCGATACTTTCCTCAGGGGCGGTCGGCTTGAACCGCGTACCATGACGGTGACCGTGCTGTTTTCGGATCTGGCCAACTTCACGCCTGTTGCCGAACGCCTGTCTCCGGCAGAACTGATGGACTGGCTCAACAATTACATGGAAACCATGGCTGGCCTGGTCATCAAGCATGGCGGTGTGGTTGATGATTATTATGGCGATGCGATCAAGGCAAATTTCGGTGTGCCGCTGCCACGTACCACACCGGAGGAAATTGGCGAGGATGCAGCCAATGCGATTCGCTGCGCGCTGGCCATGCGTCGTGAAATGGAGCAGTTGAATGCTGCCTGGGGCGAGGAAAATGCGCCACTGGTCAAGATGCGCATGGGGCTGGCAACCGGGCAGGTAGTGGCGGGCTGCCTGGGTAGTGCGCAACGCATGAAGTACACCACGATCGGTGATGTTGTGAACACGGCAGCCCGGCTTGAAAGTTATGGTAAGGAAATCCCCGAGCGCTTCCTCGATCCCTATTGCCAGGTCATGGTGGCGGCTTCCACAGCCGAGCAACTCGATGACAGTGTCAACCTTGAGATGGTTGGTACCTTGCAACTCAAGGGTAAATCAAAAGGCGTCGATGTTTTTGCACTGATGCGCAACTAGTCATCCGGATGGCTGAATTTGAAGTTGTCACTATTGCTGCTAATGAATGCTCTTATATCGTGAACAACCGGGTCATGCCTGAATAATATTTGTTGACAGGCGTCATATTTTTTTATCCAGAAAGCTTTCATGCCTGGTTGATTCAGCTGTACAATGTCCGTTGTCTGACTTTAATGGAAAGGAAGGGAGGGGATTATGAAGACGATTAATATATTCACTGGCATGGCACTGGGCCTTGCACTGACATCATCAACTGGCTGGACCGCGGAAGCGGGCGGTGCATTTTCCTACAAGCCTCCCATGCGCGGAGCGCCTGCTGCACGTATTGGCGGAGGTACACGTGGCATCGGTGATCAGACCCTGGAACTAGTCGTGCTTGCACCGGATCACACTGGTCTAACCACCAAGGAACAGCCAACTCTATACTGGTATGTGTCAAAACCGGTGCCGTCCAAGCTCGAGGTAACCTTGATCAATGATGATGATATTGATCCGGAGCTCGAAGAAGTGGTAGCAACACCGGGTACTGCCGGTATTCAAAGTATCGATCTGGCCAAGACAGGCGCAAAACTCAAACCTGATCTGGAATATCGCTGGTTTGTATCGGTCGTCGCCGACCCGGGTCAGCGCTCCAATGACATCGTTGCCAGCGGTACTATCCAGCGAATCAAGCCTGAAGGTACACTCAAAGACAAGATTGCCGGTGCAGATGACCGCGCACTGGTACGTGTTTATGCCGAAGAAGGTGTCTGGTACGACACCATAGACACGCTGTCACGCCTGATTGAAAAGTCACCGGATGATGCGGCACTCAAGCAGCAGCGCGCTGTATTGCTGGAACAGGTAGGGCTTGATGTTGCGACCAACTGATCGCAACTAATCGCCTGAAGTCGAGAAAGTCGCTGCCCGGCTCATTGAGCCTTTGTTGAAATCGCCGAGGACGGGATCCTCGTTGATATCACGCGCATGGACTTTCCACGAATACAGTCCATCCGGCTCAAGCAACCCGGCTGGAACAACAAACTCGGGTTTATCCAGAACTTTGGATGAGTGGATAAGCTTGTCTTCATTCCATTTGTCACGAATGAAGACCTGGTAGTGGTTGGCATCCTTCACCGGTGTCCAGCTCAGCTTTTTCGGTACCGGTACATCCTCGGCGCCATCCGGCGGGTTGAACTCGGATACGCGGTCCAGGCTGGAAATGATGACATAGTCTTTCGCGGTGATTTGCGTTCCATCTGACAGGGTAACTGTGACCAGGTACCAGCCATCTACAGCACCTTCTGGCACATTTACCTGGGACATAAAGACGCGTTTTTCCGGTTTGTTCTTGCGTTTAACGGCCATGAAGTTGTCAAGATCAAGCGAAGTAATTATTTGGCCGTCGGGATACTGCACGTCAATTTTGTCTATTTCGTTATATCGGGTCGTCGAAAACAGTGGCATGAAAAACAGCTTACGATCAGGCCAGTTGCACACATGGAGATCGAAAAATCCGGCTGGCGTGTAATGTGGGTCTTCGTTTTTACTGCTAGTCGCCGCCGGTATGGACGTTTCAGAAGCAGTTGCAGTGAGTACACAGAATAGCAGCGATGCCCCGGCAGTGAACGCTGTTAATTGAAGCTGGCTAGCTGTTATGTATCCCATATTTCTTAATCTTCTATTCGTTGGAATCTTCACCGGTTTTCTGACTTTGAATTTTTGCCTGGCGCGCATGTCCTTCCCTGATTTTTAATGACAAAGCACGCATTATACCAACACCAATTTCAGGATAACTCAATAGCAGCCCGTTTAACCGCGATTTTTCAAGTGATAATACCCGCGTATCTTCTATGACATGGGCGGTCGCGGAGCGGGGCAGATCATCGACCAGGTTCATTTCACCAAAGGCCTCGCCCGGGCCAATATAGGCAACGAACTCTTTTTTTGCCGGATCAGGATCGATGGAAATGCCGATTTTTCCATCGGTGATGACATAAAGGTGATCGCCCTGGTCATTAATATCAAAAACGCGTTCACCGGCAAAAAACACATCATCTTCTAATGCTTGTGCAACATATCTCAGGTCATCCGTCGCAACTTTGGAGAAAATGCTGGATTCCTTGAGAAACAGGATGCGGTCAAACAAGTCAGCCATGGCTGTAGTTTTCCTTGATATTGACAAGAGTCTTATTGGCACATTCTCGCAGCCAGTTGTCTTGTCTGATCATGAGTTTCTCGAGTACTGAATTAATGTTTTCGGTTTTCGCTTCGTTCTTATCCTGCCCGGGCATGAATGCATCCTGAAGCAATTGTCCCAGTGGCTGGATCAGTTTACGGTTGGGAATCGAATTTAATGCTTCACACGCGTTAGCCATGTAACGATCATCATGTGTTCTTATGCCAGCCTGGATGATGGAAATGACATTTTGTGCACACATAGGCTCGAGTGCGGTCAGCGTTATATCGAGAACTTGCTGAAAACGTTCTTTCAGTACGTGTTTAAGCAGCTTTATTGATCGGTTATCTTTGTCTGTATGACTGCGGATTGATTTCAATGCAGCGTAAATATGACGTGCATCCTCTATCTTGTTTTTTACGATCGACTCGAGTGTGGTGTGTGGCATGTCGTCAATAATAGCATTGAGCAGGGTTTTCTGTGCCCTTGGCGAGCCCCTGTTATCATCAAGAATCCATTTGATGGCCAGCTGCTCAAGGTCTGGCGTATGTATTTTCAGGGAACTGACGGCTGCTTCGCGAACAAGTGCATGTCCATCAGCAAGTGCGATTTCAATTTTCTCGGCGTAGTCATTTTTGTCGAGCAAGTGTGCACACTGCACTGCCGCTGACCTTAATTTGGGATCAGTTTGCTCCATAGCTTCAGAGATCAATCTCTGTATATCCGGACCGCATTTGCCATCCCAATGTCTGTAAGTGTTCAGTATCTGAATCTTTCCGGCATCGGTTTGAGAATTAAATATACGTGCCGTTGCGTCAAGACATGTCTGAATTGTTTTATTTCTTGTTTCAGAATCAATTATGTAACCGGTATCTACAATGAGCTCGATTGCAGCAAGCTGTTCAGTATCAGAGCCATTAAGTAATCTGTTCAAATGATCAATAGCCTGATCGTGTAGTTTTTCTAGCGGCCATGACAGAGCACCATGAATACCGGCGATGCTGACACGAGGGTCTTTATCGTCAATCGCTTGCCGTATGAGGGGAATTGCTTTTTCGTCACGCGAGTTGATCAGCTGTTTCAGCGATGTTGATCTGAAATGATTGTCATGCAGGCCACTGTTCTCTATAAGGAATTGGTTTATAGCAGGGTCATTGGTCGTTGAAGCTATTTTAAGAAGCTGGTCTGCTATTTTTGGCTCGGCATTTTTAATGGCTGGGATAATGTGTTCCACAGCTGATTCTGGATAAGCTTCAGCAAGTATTCTTGCCAGGCTCACCGATGATTCTTCGCCGTTACTCACAGCATTGACAATGGATGCGAGATTGTCTTTTCCTGTAAGACGCATCGATGTTGCAGTCTGTTCTTCTGGTAAGAACAGGTGTTCTTTCAGGTGGGTAAGCAGCGTCTTGCCATAGGCGTGGTTCATGCGAACACTGTAGAAAAGGAACAGGGCGGCAGCAACAGTGCCTGGAACCAGGAAATAAATCGGATTTTCAAGTTCTTGTAGAAATAGCAGAAGAATGCCGGTGACAAACAGGGAAATCGGCAGAACTATAGCTATCAACATGGCGCGTGCGCGTCCCTGAATTTGCTGCGGAAGCACATTAAGGAACATGGACCTCACCGGGTTATGGATTGCGGGCATGACTGCCTTGATGTTGAAGGTGCCTGCAATTGCAGTAGGCATGCCAAGATGGAAAATCATGCCGGCAAAACTCGCAAGCGAAAACAATGGAAAAAACAGGTTCATCGCGGGTACGCCGAAGCGTTGAATCAGGCGGTTGGTGAAAAGCAGCTGTACCACCAGGGCAAATCCGCTGGTGAAAATAGCCAGTGTGCCAAAGAAAGCCGTTAGATCCTCTTCCAGTGTAAAGCTCGTTGTATAAACACTCTTAACGCTGTAACTGATTATGTAATAGGTAATGACCATGAACACCATGGCGATTGTGTAATTACGCAGTAGTTCAGAAGTGATGGCAAAACGGAAGCCCTGTGTGATCTGCGATGTCATGTGTTGCAGCTTGTTGGCAGATTTACGCGTCGGGCGAAAATAGGGTGATAATCCCTTTAACTTGTGTCGAGTTGCGATCAGTGATAATGACATCAAGAGAAATACCAGCCAGACAACCAGTATGTTTTCCGTGCCTATTACAGGTGCCGCGAACGTGAGAAATAGTCCACCAATTATCATGCCTATTTGCTGTCCGGAGAAAATAATTGGAGACAGGCGTTTTGCCTGCAGCGTATTCAGGTTTTGATTGATATAGAGCGCGCTATGAATGAGTAAAAGATCGGCAATAACTTCATAGAAAAGAAAGTAGGCGGGGAATACCAGTGGATTTACATCGCTTGAGATCAATATCCAGAATGTCAGTACTACTGTAGCCAGTAAAGCGAAAAGTATCTTGAAGAAACGTTCTGCTGGAATGAGATCAGCAACGCTGGCATAAAACAGGCTGGTTATAAAGCAGGCGGCGCCTTGCAGCAAGTACATTAACGGCAGGTAGTCAATGCCAAACCGTTTGAGGAACAGGGAGTTGGCAGTCGCATTACCCAGCGCCATGCCAAATCCGACGAATACGAGGAAAGCGAGAAAATACAAGACACTGCCGGTTTCGTCTTCCTCAATCAGAAACAGTTGATGCAGATATTTCACTACCGATACTCGTGTCTTACGACTTTTTTTCTGGCAAGCTGAGGATGTTCAGGTAATCATTGCAGCAACGCATTAGTCGTATCAAATTCCTTTATATAACGAATGAAAGAGTCATTATTGTATTTTTCGCTCTGTTCGTCCAGACCCCAGTATGTCATCATCAGGGTATATAAGTGAATACGGATACACTATCGATAAAGTTTTCATCAGTAAAACAGGCATAAGTTGTGGTTAGTGTAGGGCGGTGTAAGCTGTAGTATGTAAACAGGGTCTGGGTAGAAAAGTTAAAGGGGACGGCCAGGCCTGTATAGTTTGACTATTAACAGTTATTCTGAGGTAGATGAAAATGGAAATCACACTGGATCAGGAAGAGCGAATCCGGCAAGCAACGGAAGATTTCAAGTCAGGGATGGAGATTAGGAATTCAATGAATATTCGCGTTGCCAAACGTGTAACAGCGATATTGCGTATCGGTATGGTCAGTTTTGGTGTGACAACATTGATTCTGCTGATGATGCTGTATGCCTTTACCTCGAAAATGGATGAGATGATTGCCGCTCTGGATACCATGAATCGACAATTCACTTCGATGTCAAAAGATATGACGACCATAAGGGTGTCGCTTTACAGCATGGAAAACGATATTTCTTATGTCCCTGCGATCACCCAGTCAACCATTGATATCAATCAAACAATTGGTGGCATGCGAAACGAAGTCAATGATACGAAAAGCACCATTGCTATACTTAATCTCGATGTATCTGGTATAACCATCCAGGTCAATCGTATGACCTGGCAGATGCGATCAATTGATCCGGCAGTCAGGCATATGGGAAGAGATGTCTACAGAATGTCCGGACCTGTGCGGATGATTAATCTGATGAATCCTCTGGACTAATGATGACTAACGAAACCAGCATAGAGCCTCGAGACTCGACTGATGTTTTCGAGACAATTGCGACTGCAATGTCAGAGTTTCGCGCAGAAATGGAGTATTCTGACAAATTAGGCTCCCGCATTGCGGCGAAAACCCGTTTAATCATGCGCGTAGTCTTTACTACCCTGATCATTTCATCAATCTACCTTGTTTACCTGATTTATGTCATGGCCAGCAATATGACAGTCATGACGACACATCTCGAAGACATGTACAGCAATTTTGGATCGATGTCGGACAACATGTCTGAAATCACACGAACTGTTGGTTCAATGGGTAGGAGTATTAACGGAATGCCGGAAATCGCTCAGTCAATGTCCGAGATTGATGCCGATGTCATCGCTATGAAAGGTTTCGTCAATGATATCAACACAAGTATTGCTGCTATTGATAGTGATATGGTCAAGATTAATCTGAATATGCTGGAGATGACAGGGAGACTCTCAAATATGAACCGTTCGGTCCGCTCCATGAGCTACGATGTGAACCAGATGGCTGTTCCGATGAATACCGGACCTATGTCCGGGTTCTGGCCAAAATAAACAATTCTTTGTTTTCAGATAACAGTTACTTGTAAATCACAAAAAAGCTCACAGCGCGGTGTGACATTTCTAATCGATGGCGTCAGGCCTCTGCGCCTTCAAGCGCGACATTATCGTTGTCATCATCCGTACTCTTATCCAGGCGGCGCAGCAGCGGTAGCATCAACAGGCATAACAGGAACGATCCAGATGCGACCCATAGCAACGGACCCAGCTGCTGATCGAAATACTGGTCGTACAGGCGCGAACCAATGATGGCGGAAAACTGCTCGGCTCCGTTATAAAGGCTCATCAGCGCTGCAAAGGTAAAAGCCTCGGCGCGTGGCGGACAGGCGATGGCGGCTAAAGCGAAGATTGTGAGTGCACCGATCTGCATGATGGTGCCTGATAAAACATTCAAAACCGGCGCCAGTTGTGAGGCATAGCTGCTCGGTTGCGTCAGCAGGTGAAAGGTGAGAATGACGCACGATGCGGCAATGACTGCAAAGGTAGCGCGAAAGCTCACTGATTTGTTGGCGAGCAGCCGAGTATACAGTATGGCGCCAACCAGTCCGCCGACCGAGGTTAGCGCAGTCAGTTGACCAATGAATTGCTGATCGAAGCTCAGCACATCGACCATGTGATAGTACATCGGCGTACCGAAGGCCGGGCTGAAACACCAGATGGCGAGGAAGGCGGCGGAGATCTGCAAGGTTGGCGACTTGATCGCTGCCAGTGTACTACGCGCAGTGGCGCGAAGCTCGGTGATATCCACCTGCGCCGGCTGTTCGCGTACCACCAGGTAAGCCATGGTCAACACCGCGATGGGCGCCAGCATGGTAATAGTCGCTGCCGTATGCAATGCTGTTGCCGGTTCAAACACTGAAGCCAGGTAGCCGCCGGTCAAAGCGGTCATAATGGCGGCGACTCGAAACGCGATCCATTGCATACCCTGAAAGCGTGCGGTCTGCCCGGTACGGTTACCGTTCTCTACCACCAATGCATCAATGATGACATCGGAAAAGGCGGTGCCGAATGCGGTCAGGACCAGCGCCATCACAATGGTGCTTACATCCTTCAATCCAGTGAGCCAGAGAAAGCCCGATGCCGCAATAAGATTCACCAGCATCAGCCAGGTACGGCGACGGTAGCCGAACAAGGGGATATAGTCACTGATCAGCCCGTAGATTGGTTTCACCACCCATGGAATAGTGAGGATGGCAAGGTACTCAGTGATATCCGTCGCACTCAGCCCGAGGCCTGTCTTTAAATAGTAATTCAGCGGCTGGCTGATCAGTCCACCGGCCTGGCTCAGGCCTTGTGCGAAATAGGCCAGCACAAACAGGGCGGTTAGACGACGAATTTCTAATTGATTGGCAGCGGGCGCACCGTTGGTCATGGTCATGTTTCGTATCCCTTGCCTCCCAAAATCAATGACTGGAGTTTGCCATAATTTGATGTCTTTTAGTCAGAATCCATGCAAATGGCGTTGCTATCAAGAAAAATCCGGATGTTGCGGTTGATGAGATAAATAAAGCAGCGTTATATGCTGAACTGGAAGCAGCTCGAAGCGCTGAAATAAAGAGCATTCAAATCTGATGCATGTACTGCAAAACAGCAAAATAGCTATCGACATGCAGGTAATCAATATTCAATGCTGTGTTTTATCTTGTGATTTCACCTGTTGTTCCAGCCATGAACGTAGTGGCTGAATTACACTTTCATAACCTGTTTTTTCAGCTTTATTAATAGCCTTGAAATCCAGCATACCGACGTTTTTAACATGGATGTTCTGATAGTAATCGGCCATTTTCTGGTTTAACGACCGCTCACGTGCAAGACTTGAGCCAATCACCATCGATTGCATGATAACAACACCAATTCGAGGTGCTCTAATTGGTTTAAGCCAGGGTACAATCATTCTGACTAACTGTTGCCAGCCAGACATACTCATGCCGTAGTCTTCCTTTGCAGTCGGGCCTCTTGGTGGTGCAACATCGAAAGCAATCACGGTGCCTGATGGATTCATCTCCCGCATGATGTCAATCGGCAGGTTAGTCAATACACCGCCGTCTACCAGCAGGTCTCCGTTATCAGGCGCCGGTGGCAGCACTCCTGGTCTCGATACACTGGAGCGTACCGCAGAAGCAGCGTTTCCATTACGGTGAATAATTTGCTTGGCAGTTGTCAGGTTTGTAGATACGCAAAAGAACGGTAGCCAGAAATCTTCTATATCCCAGTCAGCTGCTTGCTCGGATATTGTTCGCGAAATACGTTTTCCACTGATCATAGAGGTAAATGGCAGGGTGAAATCGATAAGCGAGCTAAATGCTCTTGTTGCTCGTGTTAAACATTCTTCTGCTGATTTATTTTGTGCTACCCAGGCTGCAATCGGAGATCCAATACTGGTGCCTCCAATCATGTCGATTTTTATTCCCAATTCATCAAATGCACGTAATACGCCCAGATGTGCAAAACCCCGCGCACCACCACCACCTAATACGAGACCTGTTGCGCTACCTGTAAGAATACGTGCCAGTCGTTCAATATCTCCAGTGTTGTTCTTGCGCACATGATATATCTCACTGGCACCTGAAGTTGTTCGCCATTGTGTCGTATCCCTTGGACGATCTGTATTCTCCGGATGCAGTAACACAAGGCTCCAGCTCTGGCCAGAATCGCTCAAGTGCTGTTTGAAGACGGTAAATTCAGGTTTGCTGTTTACATCAGCTAGAACCATCACCCTGTCAGATTGACTGATGCAGCGCATAGTCCATTCAGTCCATCCATCATCCGCGCGATAAACCACAAATTCTGACCTGGTCTCTCTACCATTTAGCCATTGCATCAAGCCTATGGCGCCGGGATCACTTCTGTCGCAATTGGCTGCGCCTGTTCTTTCCAGGTGGTTATCAACGGCTTGACTGGTTAGATACTCGGCTGAATCAACCTTTGAAATAGCTTCAAATATCTCATCTGAAAACGAGTGCAATGCATCATCTTGCGTTAAGGTAATCAGCGCAATATTGGATTTCTTTGGTCGGTATATGTTACTGGAAGTGCGTTGCTTAAATCGTTCAGAAATCGTTCGGTAAACATTTTGAACAACACGAGGGTATTTTTCACCGATATGCTTGAACTCGTTTGATGACAGGCGGAAGAGTTCGCAATCACGTAAAGCAACAATACTTGCACTTCGTGTGTCATTATTTACAAGCGCTAATTCACCAACAATTTCTCCGTGATGCAATCTTGCGATTTCACGTTCCTCACCATTCTCTTGTTTGATCGATACGCCGAGGACGCCTGTAGCCAGTACATATACACCATCCTGTTTGTCGCCTTGATGAAACAGGTATTCACCGCGTTTCAAAATGAGCCACTTGGCTTCTTTCTTACACTGCTGTAAAAATTCCTGCTCGAAATTCAGCCACTCTACTTCAGCTTCAAGTTTCAGAAGTGGATCAGTGAAGTTTAGTTTTGATGTGCCAAACAGGTTATTAAGAAGCCTGGTAATTAGCGAATATGATGTTCTGGATTGTGCTTGCTGAGTAAGATATTGAAGTAATCGAGGATTGCTGGTTACCAGGCGCATATAATCCTGCCTTGGTACACATAATAGCCTGGTATCTTCCAGTGCTCTTATATCATTTTGGCAATTATCTTCATTTAGCAATTCGGATTCACATAGGGTGTCACCGATACCCATCTGTTCCAGAACGCATTCTTCATTCCACTCGCGTGTAAACGTAGTCGCTACTTTTCCTTCCAGTACAATATATGCGTGTTCAACAGGCTGTCCTGTCTTGTGGAATAATTCTCCCGCGTCTACGCTTATTTCATGAGAAAGATCAATCAGCTCCTTGAGCTCAAGATCACCTAGAAAATCCGCATATGGGCTGAGTTTAGTCAGCGCTTGTGCAATATCCATTCTGTGAATTTCCCCATTCAATCAAGAGCATATTTTGTCACTCGTCAGTACATTTCATTAACAGGCGTGAAAGTTCCTGAAGATTCGGTGGAACAGGCAATCGTCCTGTCAAATTGATGTTGGAGTCTTTTGCGAGTTGCTCAACTGCGGATTGTGTTTCATTATCAATTTCACTAATCAATATCACGCATCCAGTATATTTGCGATCAGACAGGCGTGACAACAATTCGACCCCGCCCATGATCGGCATGCGAAGATCGAGCAATATGGCCCCTGGAGAGTATTTCATATTGTCGATGACATCTAATGCTTCCTGGCCATTTGATGCTGAGGTAATCTCAGCAATACCCAGCGACTCAAGTGCTTTGCGGAGAGTAATAACTGTAAAAGGATTGTCCTCAACTACCAGGCAGCTGAGCTCAGTTAACAAATTATTAGAATCTTGCGTCATCAATCAATAAAGCCAGTAGTAAGAGATCATTAGCAGGGCGCCGCACCAATAATATATGCTAATGCAATTCGTTTCACGTGTTACATGAACGCTGCTTTTGTCATATTTTTTCATCCCTGGTCAGGATGATGTGTGAAAGTGTGGTAAGAAGCGTATGTAAGGTTTGGTGGTGAGATTACGGTCACGCAGATGTATGGCGGCAGGTTATACAGGCAGGCTCTTGTTGATTATATAACCAGGTACTAATATTTCATTGCCATTGATTGCAGAAATAAATGAGTGCAGAGATCCCATGCCCGAAACCGTAATAATTCTTGGCGCAAGCCCAAATCCCAACCGCTTTTCTCACAAAGCGCAACTGGCTTTACTGGCAAACGGGCACATGCCAATACTGGTCAATCCCCGCTATGAGCAGATCGATGGTATCCAGTGCTATCCGGGGCTGAGGTCGGTTCAGGACGATATCGATACTGTCACGATTTATGTCAGAGCGGATATTCTTGAAACCATGATCGAGGATATCGTCCACATCTCTCCCAGGCGTGTGATATTCAATCCAGGCGCTGAATCCCGGGAAGCGGCTAACAGATTCGAATCTGTCGGTATCAGGGTACAGAATGCCTGCACCCTGGTGCTGCTCAACACCGCTCAATACGACTAAATAATCCCCTCAAACCCGCGTAAATACTGAAAAAAGCCGCCTATACTTAGAGTTACGCTAGATAACTAGAATAATTACAGGGTTGGGGAATGATTGCACCATCAATCATCAAGGTGTGGTTTTCGCATGCATGCAGCCAGATGCAGGGAGTTGTGCAGGGGCGCGTATACCTTGGCGAACCTGATACCGGCCCATTCAATTGTGTTGAGGTTTATGCTGACGCAGCAGAGACAAGCGATGTGGTGCGCGAGAATATCAGTGCTGCATTGAAACGACGCAAGTCCATTGTTACACGTATCGGTAGTGCAAAAGCAAAACAGGTAGCCAATGCTGAATCGTCGGTTACGGGGATCGATAGCAAAAACCTGCTTGTTACCAGTCCAGTCATCATTGATCGGCAACTTCATGGTGCGGTCAGTATTGAATTCAAGCACGATCCATCGATACAGAATCAGAATAATCTGCAGCAGGTTGAAGCGGCTATTAACTGGTTGGGCATGTTATCAAAAACCGAGGTCGCTACAGAAGGTAATCAAAATGCGGGACTTGCATTGCAGGTGGCTGCATTAGCGCTCTCACATGAGACTTCTTCATCAGCCGCAGCAGCCGTCGCCACGGAACTGGCAACACGATTATCCTGTGAGCGTGTCAGTATTGGCTTCATCGAAGGCCGCGTGGTCAGGCTCTATGCGTTATCACATAGTTCACGCTACGAAGCCAAGCAAAATCTGATTCAGCATATCGAAGCGGCTGTCGAAGAATCAGTCGCTCAAAAAGAAACGCTGGTTTATCCGGACGCTGAATCGTCACCGCACAGGCTGCAGGCACAGGCAGATCTTGCACGCAATCATGGCACCGAATATATCGCCACAGTTCCAATGGTTCACAATGAAAATGTGCTCGGTGCCATTGTGTTTGAGCGTACCAGGCAGTCATCGGCATTTGATGCAGCGACAGTCGAATTGTGTGAACAACTGGCGTCTTTGTTTGCGCCCATACTTGAATTTCGACGTCTGAATGACCGGCCATTCACGGTCAGGGCCAGGGAATCTGTGCGCTCATCAGTCGCCAGCCTGTTTGGGCGTGGCCATCTTGGCATCAAGTTTGGTTCGGCGCTGGTGGTGGCTGTTTTTTTACTCCTGTTCTTTATGCAATGGGAATACAAGGTGTCGGCAGACGCGGTACTTGAAGGCACCATCGAGCGTGTTATCACGGCACCGGAAGAGGGCTACATAAAAGATGCCACCGCGAGGCCGGGAGATGTCGTCAAGGCTGAGCAAGTGCTGGCGAGCCTGGATGATCGCGATTTACAACTCGAAAAGCTGAAATGGTCAGGTAAACAAAAACAGATATCGAAGGAATACCGCGAAGCCCTGGCCAGTTATGAGCGTTCACAAATCGGTATTTTACGTGCGCAACTCGACCAGGCTGAAGTGCAGCTTGAGATACTGGATAAAAAACTCAACCGAACCCTGATCACGGCGCCGATTGATGGTGTCGTTGTCAGTGGCGACTTTACACGCGCATTAGGTTCTCCCGTTGAGCGTGGTCAGATTCTCTACAAGGTTTCGCCACTGGACCAGTACCGGGTACTGTTGAATGTCGATGAATCCGATGTGTCGGAAATCTCTGTAGGCATGAAAGGCGAACTCACGCTTTCAGCGGCCGCGGAAGATACCTACGACATTACGATCGACAGGATAACACCGGTCTCCGTCTCTGGTGATGGCATCAATTACTTCCAGGTTGAAGCGTCTCTGGCCGAAACCCCCGAGTTTCTGCGCCCCGGAATGCAGGGTGTCAGCAAAATAGCCGTGGGTGAACGTCCGCTTCTATGGATCTGGACGCATAAAATGGTCGACTGGTTAAGGCTAAGAATCTGGGCCTGGTGGTAAGCCGTGTCTGACCAGCTATTCAGTTCACACTGGTACAGGGTAGCGAACGTCAAGTTGTCGTTACGCAGCCATGTGCGTGTGTATCAGCATAATTACCGTGGCCAGACATGGTACATCCTGCAGGATGAAGCTTCCGGACGTCATCATCGCTTTAATGCAGCTGCTTACCACTTTATTAGCCAGATCAATGGTAAACGCACGGTTAACGAGATCTGGGAAAAACTGCAGGACTCACTGGGTGATGACGCGCCAACCCAGGAAGATGTCATCCAGTTACTCGGAAAATTACATTATGCGGATCATCTGCTGGCCGAACTTGCGCCAGACGTAGAAGATCTGATTAACCGGCGTAACAAGGAGCGTCGGCGACTACTGTTCTCGCGCGTGGGTAATCCGTTAGCTTTCAGAATCCCCCTGCTTGATCCGGACAGGTTTCTGACCCGGTGGTTGCCGCTGGTACAGCCTTTATATAGTCGAGTGGCAGCCGTGTTTGGCTTGTTGATCATGTTTTATGCGTTGCTGGAAATGATACGTAACTGGTCACTGCTGAGTACGCACGCTGTCGAATCTGCTTTATCACCCTATAACCTGTTTATCATGTGGCTGGTGTATCCAGTTGTGAAGGCACTGCACGAGCTGGGTCATGGCTTCGCGGTCAAGAAATGGGGAGGGGAAGTACATGAGTTGGGTATCATGCTGTTGGTACTGATGCCCGTACCCTATGTCGATGCGTCCGCATCATCAGCATTCCGCTCCAAATACAAACGCATGATGGTGGGTGCTGCAGGTATTATCGTTGAACTCATGCTTGCATCAGTTGCATTGCTGCTTTGGCTCAATATACAGCAAGGTCTTGTCAGCGATATCCTGTTCAACGTCATGCTGGTTGCCGGTGTTTCTACCTTGTTATTCAATGGTAATCCACTGCTGCGCTTTGACGGTTACTACGTACTATCGGATGCCATTGAAATCCCGGGTCTGGGTAATCGAGCCAATCAATATTACGGTTACCTGGTGCAGCGTTACCTGTTTAACATCAGGGGGTTAAAGTCACCGGTAACAGCCGAGGGTGAGAGTGCCTGGTTTGTTTTTTATGGCGCAGCTTCCTTGATCTATCGACTGATGATCCTGGTTGCGATTACCCTGTTTGTTGCAGGCAAATATTTCTTTATTGGCGTCGCACTCGCTATCTGGGCGATCATGATGCAACTGGTATTACCTGTATTGAAGTGGGTCAGGTACCTGTTCAACAGTCCTGCACTGGTGCAGCGGCGTGAACGTGCATTGTCGGTCAGCCTTGGCGTAATTGTGCTGGTTCTGGCCATGCTGTTTCTGATACCCGTTCCGCTGAATACACAGACGGAAGGCGTGATATGGATGCCGGAAAAATCATACGTACGCGCAGGCAGTAATGGCTTTATCGAAAATGTACTGGCCAGGGATGGTGAAAGAGTCACAAAAGATGAAGCTTTAATCGTAACCGCAGATCCGTTGATGGACTCGCAAATACAATTACTGGATGCCAAGAAACAGGAACTGGAGGCGAAATATGACGCCCTGGTTCAGGACGACATTGTCGAGGCCGAAATCACCCGTGAAGAAATAAATGTGATTGAAGGCAAGCTGGCGCGCCTGCAGGAGCAGATAGCGGAGTTAACCATCACCAGTCCTGTTGATGGTGTATTCATTATTCCGGAATCGAAAGACTTGCACGGGCATTATCTGAAGCAGGGTGATCCGATTGCATATGTGATCGATTTCGATGATGTTTCTGTTCGAGTCGTTGTACCGCAGAACGCAATCGGCCTGGTTCGCAAGAAAACGCAAGATGTCGAGATCAGGGTAGAGGGTACTATTGAGCAAAGAATTGCATCATCTGTTGAAAGGGAAATCCCCGCTGCAACTTATCGTCTGCCGAGCAAGGCACTGTCACAGGAAGGTGGCGGGAAAATCCAGACAGATCCGTTTGATAAAGACGGGGTGAAAACACAGGATCAGTACTTTCAGTTTGAAGTTGCCTTACCTGAACAAATGTCAGCACAGATGGGAAGGCTTCACATTGGTCAACGTGTCTACGTGCGTTTTTCACATGGCTACGAGCCAATGGCCTGGCAATGGTACCGCTCGTTTGAAGAGCTGTTCCTGGATGAACTTGGGCGCGTGTAAACAGCAATGACGACGGATACTCAACAGTCAGTAATAGCCCTGTCTGATCTGCAGCAACAACCGTTACCGCATCCCGGCATTTTCTATGGTGCATATCCTTATAAGAAGGCGGTCGAAAAAGGCAAGCTGGAAACCCTGCTCGATGATGTACGTCGTCGCTTTGTAAAACCCGGAACATTCAACAAAAAACAGCTTAATAAATTTGTAGAACGTGTTCACCTGCTCGATGCTGCGTTGCAGAAGATGAGTGACCAGGCGCTGGATAAATGGATACTGGACATTCGCAACAAGCTCCAGAGCAAGGGTCTGGAGGAAGAAATCACTGCACGTGCTTTCGCCACCATCCGTGAAATTGCAGGCAGAGAGCTGGGTATGCGTCATTATGACTGCCAGCTTATCGGTGGCTACATTATGTTGAATGGTCGCATCGCGGAAATGCAAACCGGTGAAGGTAAAACACTGACGGCAACCTTGACAGCCGGATGTGCGGCTCTTGCAGGCATGCCGGTGCACGTAGTGACTGTTAATGATTACCTGGTTGAACGCGATGCTGAACTTATGCGCCCAGTCTACGAACGACTGGGCCTTTCTGTTGACTACGTGACTGAGAACAAGAGCACAGAAGAAAGAAAACTGGCTTACGCTTGCGATGTGACTTATTGCACGAGTAATCAGCTGGCTTTTGATTATTTGCGTGATCGTCTGCTACTGAGAAGTTTCCGGTCCGGACTGGAGTTCAAACTTGAATCGCTTTATAACACGCAGCCGGCCAGGGATCAGTTGTTAATGCGCGGCTTGAATTTTGCTGTAGTCGATGAAGCCGACAGTGTGTTTATCGACGAGGCCAGAACGCCATTAATACTTTCATGCAAGACCGATAATACACAACGTGAAGAAATTCATCGCGAGGCGATCTGGCTGGCGCAACAACTGCAGGGTGACAGGTATTTCATTCTCGATGAGAAATCACGCCACGTAGAGCTGACACAGTTGGGGAAGACCTACCTCGAAGAAATTTCTGCAAATATGCGTGGTATCTGGCATGGTAGTCGCCGCCGTACTGCGCTGGTAGAACAGGCACTTGCCGCACTGCATCTATATCAACGTGATGTGCATTACCTGGTTGATGATGGTGACGTTGTTATTATCGATGAGAATACAGGCAGGCAGATGCCGGATCGCACCTGGGAATCAGGCCTGCATCAGATGATCGAGGAAAAGGAGGGCTGCGATCAGACAGGGCAGACAGAAACACTGGCGCGTATCAGTTATCAGCGATTCTTCAGTCGCTATTTACGCCTGGCCGGTATGACGGGTACTGCAACGGAAGTCAGCGGGGAGCTTGCAAAAAGTTATGGGCTTGATGTGATTACGGTGCCGACAAATCAACCGGTACAGCGCATAATTCGACCGGATTACATCTACACTAATAAGGAATCCAAGTGGCAGGCGGTTATTGGTAGTGTGCAGCTGGAGCATGACAGGGGGCGTCCTGTACTTATAGGCACACGAACGGTGAAGGATTCAGAATTATTGAGCGAGCTGCTAAGCAAGGCAGGCCTGCCACACCAGGTGCTTAATGCCAAGCAGGATACTGAAGAAGCAAAAATTATCGAGAAGGCTGGTATCGTTGGCCAGATAACCGTGGCTACAAACATGGCCGGACGCGGTACGGATATCAAGTTAACCGCGGCAGCACGAGAAGCGGGTGGATTACATGTAATATCATGTGAGAAAAATAGTTCTGCACGCATTGATCGCCAGCTTGCCGGAAGATGTGGCCGTCAGGGGGATCCGGGAAGCTACGAAGCGATCCTGTCACTACAGGATGTAATTATTGAAGAGCGCCTTGGCGGGCTGCGTGGTTTTATCAGTCGCACCTCTACGCGTGGTGGGCGTGTAAGACCTGTTTGGCTGGGAAGGTTTTTAATGGGGACAGCGCAAAACCTGTCGGAATACTATTACCGTCAGGT
>JARFRD010000016.1 GCA_029287435.1 Gammaproteobacteria bacterium | reverse complement strand
AAGTTTCACTTCAGTTGCGCTTCAGCTGTGCAAGCAGCCTGAAAAAATCAGCTCGATTGGCAATGAAGCTGCCCGTTATTGCCAGAACCTTGGCTGGCCAATCATTGTTCAACAGTTCGAATCATTGCTTTACAGCGTTGGCGAACAATCTGCGTCATTCTCAGAAAGCTCGTATTCACCAGGAGTCTTACCATGAATAAACTTCAGCAGCTTGATCTGGACCTTTGCATTAGTTGCAATCGCATCAGCACGAACAAAATAATGAGACAATTTTTCAGTAGCATCAGCCGACTGGGTGATGGCGTGTTCTGGTACTGCCTTATGTTTGTTCTGCCGCTGGTCTATGGCGTGCCCGGCCTGATAATCAGCTTCCAGATGATCAGCGCCGCGATTCCCGCACTGCTTATCTACAAGTTTCTCAAGCAGAAGACTCTACGTCCCAGGCCCTGCGCGGTGACGCCAGCAATCAAGCAGCAGACACATACACTTGATCAGTTCAGCTTCCCATCCGGCCACACATTACACGCAGTCTCGTTTACCATTATCGTGAGCAGCCATGTTCCTTTCGCGATCTGGTTGCTCGCGTCGTTTGCACTGCTGGTTGCCCTGTCACGACCAGTACTGGGTCTGCACTATCCCAGCGACGTACTCGCCGGCGCAACCATTGGCGCTACAATTGCAATACTCAGCGGCTATATCCCACTATTTTCAACACCGTTGATTTACTAACCCGCACGCATTCTCGCTTGCAATAACGTCGGTTCCTGTCGATGCTGATCAATCACTTCAGTGTAGAGACATGTAAGACGTGTCGCCATTTCGGAAGCTGACCAACTATGCGCATAATCAACTGCCTCCGCCTGTTTGATCTCTTTGAGGACTTCATCCTTCAGCAGGTGGATGACTTTTTCAGCGAAGTCATCCAGCTCTTCTCCTGCGATTAAAGCCCCCTGTTCGGGTTGCAAGATATCAACAGTACCCAGCACTGCTGTTGACACCACTGGCAATCCTAGCGCCATCGCTTCCAGCAGCACCAGTCCCTGTGTCTCGGTTCTTGATGCAAAAACAAAAACATCACCGGCACAATAACAATCTTTTAATGCTGTCTTCCTGTCCAGATAACCAATAAATCTCACGTTATCTTCCAGTCCTGCTGAAATTGCTTTCTGTTTAAGATACGGCAAGGCCGGCCCCTCGCCAGCCAGAAGCAGGAGAATATCCGGTATGGTTTGTTTCACACGTGCCAGCATATCGATCAGAAAATCAATATTCTTCTCATGCGCCGCCCTTCCCACATGACACAACACCGGACGGTCAGGTGCAATATTGTGCTTTTCCCTGAACTTGATGCCATCGCCCCGGGTAAAACAGGCATCGTCGAGCCCGGTGGGAATCACCCGCAAAGGTGTTGAAACACCATAACCATCGAGTACATCACGCATTAAAACCGAGGGAACAACCATGGCATCGATATCGGCACTCTGGGCGCGAGAGAATCTTCTTGCGGCATACTGTAACCATGCGCGAGGCAAAAAACGCATATAGTGGTGGAGGTATTCTTCAAAATAGGTGTGATAGGTTTCGACCACCGGGATACCCAGTTTTTTTGCCAGTGCAACACCTGCATAGTGCGCAACGAAAGGCGTATGTATATGCATGATGTCAAACTGACAATGCTTGAGCGAGCGATAGTGAAGTGAAATCAGCCGCCTTTTGAATATGCGATCTTCGGGATCAAGCGGAACTCGCCTGGACGGAATACGCAGCACTTTTGCCTCGATATCATCATCGTGCAACTCATCTTCTTCACCGTACATCGGCACGATCAGCGTCACCTTATGACCCTGTGCATGCAACTCGCCGATAAAAGTTTTAATTGATGTGGAAACGCCGTTGACCCTTGGAAAATAGACGTCCGATATCATCAGGATGCGCAAGATACTACTCCTTTGCCTGTGTCGTTTGATGGTGAGAGCATTAACAGGCAGAACTGGCTTTTTGATTCAGGCAGCGTTTTCCAGCGAGGGCGAGCGGCCATTTGATTTTTGACAAACTTGTTCAGCCCAGTTAATTAGCTCGAGTGTGCCATCGTGTCGTTCAACCAGGGCTGTACAGCTTTCTACCCAGTCGCCGGTGTTGCAATACTCGATACCGTTAACCTGTCTCAGGTTGGCACGATGTATATGACCACAGATAAGGCCATCGACATTATGTCGATTTGCCTCATAGGCAACCGCATCTTCAAAACGGTTAACGTACTTGACCGCGTTATTCACACGGTGCTTGATGTAATTGGATAGTGACCAGTATGGCAGTCCAAGTTTCCTGCGCAGGAAGTTATAGGTGCGGTTGAGTTCAAGGATCAGGTCATATGCCCTGCTACCAACGAAAGACAACAACTTGTTACATTTAACAGCACTGTCGAACTCATCGCCGTGCATAACAAGATACTGCTTACCGTTTGATGTCGTATGAATATCGCAGGTACGGATAATGACATTACCAAACTGCATACCGTCATAATCCCTTAAGGGCTCGTCATGATTGCCCGGGATATATATAACGCGCGTACCTTTCTTTGCCTTGCTCAACAATGTTCTAACAACATTGTTATGTGATTGCGGCCAGTGAACGACCTTGTTCATACTCCATAGATCAACAATGTCACCGACAAGATAGAGATACTCGGAATTGAACGTCTTGAGAAAATCAAGCAGAAGCTCGGCCTTACAACCCTTAAAGCCAAGATGAACGTCGGATATCCAGATCGATCGGTAGTCCAGCGTTCTCAGGTTAACAACATTCGAAATCTCTGGGGTTGAATTCCTGTCATTTGAATTCATGGCAAATCCCGTTTGTTGGTTTTGCCATTTATAGTTTTTATTTATTTCATCACTATGAACATTCGATGAATATATTGTGACACGAAATACATGAAGCCGATGTTTACATTAAGGTTATCTGGCTGGTTGCGGCCACTGATATTCGCGGTAACCATGATATGCGGGCGCCGGGCTTTGCGGATAAGGTTGCCAGTAATAGGGGTGAGTTGGTGGCGCATAAGGCGGGCCGTAATAAGGAAACGGTCCCCGGTAATCATCGTCATCAAAGATACGGTTAAACCAGCCGGGTGGCCCACCTAATGGGCAAAATGGTATTTCAGGAAATGCCTGGACAGCGTTTGAGGTTAACAATAAAGCGATCAGCAGGTACCTGTTCATACGCTAGTGTAACATCACCTTGGCAAACTTGCGTTTACCAACCTGGAATACACCGGATGTACCTGCGCTCACCTTCAATGACTTGTCAGTAATCTTCTCACCATCCAGCTTCACTGCACCCTGCTTGATCATGCGCATTGCCTCGGACGTGCTTGGCGTCAGGCCGGACTCTTTCAACAGGTTGGCAATAAGCATACCTTCAGCGCCTGCTTCCAGGGTAAATTCTGGAATATCATCAGGTATTTTATTTTTCGAGAACTGTGCGATAAAACCTTCACGCGCACTCACGGCATCTTCTTTAGAGTGGAAGCGCGCGATGATCTCTTCGGCCAGTAGGAACTTGATATCGCGGGGATTCTTTCCAGATTCAATTTCCTGTTTGAAGCCTTCAATTTCAGACATGGGCCTGAAGCTCAGCAACTCGAAGTAGCGCCACATCAATTCATCCGACACTGACATAATCTTGCCGAACATATCATTCGGTGTATCGTCGATACCAATGTAATTATTCAACGACTTTGACATCTTTTGCACGCCATCGAGGCCTTCAAGAATGGGCATGGTTAAAACCACCTGCGGTTTCTGGCCATGCTGCTCCTGCAACTGCCGGCCCATCAACAGGTTGAATTTCTGGTCGGTACCGCCTAGCTCAACATCGGCTTCGAGCGCTACCGAGTCATAACCCTGGATCAAGGGGTACAGAAACTCATGAATCGCGATCGCCTGGCCGGCACCATAGCGCTTGCTGAAATCATCGCGCTCGAGCATGCGCGCCACGGTACTGCTTGCAGCAAGCTTGATCATGCCGACAGCACCGACATCTTGCATCCAGTGTGAGTTGAAAACGACCTCGGTTTTGTCACGATCCAGGATCTTGAAGATCTGCTCCTGGTAGGTCTTTGCATTCTCGGCTACCTCGAATTCGGTCAACGGCGGGCGTGTTGTGCTTTTGCCGGTGGGATCGCCAATCATGCCGGTAAAATCACCGATCAGAAACAGCACATGATGACCCAGATCCTGGAACTGCTTGAGCTTGTTAATCAACACCGTGTGACCAAGGTGCAAATCAGGTGCTGTCGGGTCAAAACCGGCCTTAACCCGGAGCGGTTTTCCCGATTTCAGCTTGTTGACGAGATCATCCTCGACCAGTATTTCATCAGCGCCGCGGCGGATTATTTCGAGTTGTTCATTGATGCCCGTCATGTCGTTTCCAGATGCAATTCGGTAAAAAGGCGTATAAGATACATGGCGACTGAAATAATCACAAGAAGCTACTGATTCGACAGAATATTTGAGGATCAGAAAAAGTTCGGAATATGTCTGTAATTCGTTGACCTTGGTTTAATTACTGACTACATTCTTACCATACACTTTAATATCGGCTGTCCTATGGCATTGATTAATAAAGATTTCCGCTTTGAGCAAAAGCGTGAACGTCATCCTGCACTGCGCTGGTCCGTGTTTGCGGTCGCGAGTGTTGTTATCGGCGTTGTGATCGCGAAAACCTCATCGACTCCGTCACAAACGGCTGACGCTTTACCCTCGTTCCAGCCTGTCGAGCCTTCCAGGGATGAAATAGCGCGTTTGAGCTTCGAGCTGACCCTTCCCGAACTGCAGGCCAAGCAGGAAATACTCGACACGATTAATCATGAAAACAGTAAACAGTGGCGCGAACTCACGGTTAAATCCGGTGACAGCCTTTCACGCCTGTTCAGCCGTGCCAAGCTGACACAGCAGCAGCTCAACGAAGTCATGGAATCCGGCGATGCTGCGAAAAAGCTGACAAAAATTTTCCCCAAAGACGTCGTTCGCATCCTCACTGACGAGGAAGGTACGATACAGGCACTGCGTTACGAGATCGACACAGAATCCTACCTGCTGGTTGAACGTGAATATGGCGAGCTGGCCGCAAAAGAACACAAGCATGCGATAGAAACCCGTACCGCCCATGCCGAAGGCACGATTGAATCATCACTGTTTCTGGCCGCGAATGATGCCGGTATCTCGGAAAACATCATCATGGAACTGGCCGGTATCTTTGGCTGGGATGTCGACTTTGCGCTGGATATCCGCAAAGGTGACAGCTTCAAGGTGCTTTACGAGGAAATCTACCGCAACGGTGAAAAAGTCAAAGACGGTGACATCATTGCTGCGGAGTTTATCAATGACGGTGATGCCTACCTTGCTGTGAGATACACAAATCCGGAAACCGGTCGCACTGAATACTACAATCCGGAAGGCAAGAGCCTGCGCAAGGAGTTCCTGCGTACACCGGTCAACTTCACACGTATCAGCTCACGCTTTACAACAAAGCGCTACCACCCGGTACTGCACAAGTTTCGTTCACACAAGGGCGTAGACTATGCCGCCAAACGTGGCACGCCGATACGCGCAGCCGGCGACGGCAAGGTTATTTTCAAAGGCAAGAAAGGTGGCTACGGCAAGGTCGTAATCCTGCAGCATGGCAGCAAGTACACCACGGTCTATGCACACCTTAATAGCTATAACAAAAAGCTCCGAGTTGGCAAGAAAGTAAAACAGGGGCAGACGATTGCCTATGTTGGCAGCTCCGGTCTGGCTACCGGCCCTCACCTGCATTATGAATTCCGGGTTAACGGCGTGCACCGAAATCCATTGACGGTTCGCCTGCCAAGCTCGCAACCGGTACCTAAACGATACATGGCTGACTTTCAGCTGACGACAAGCCCGGTACTGGCACAGCTTGACCTGTTGTCCTCGGATACCCAGGTCGCTTTAGCCGAAACTGAATGACCGCACTCTATGTTGGCCTGATGTCAGGTACCAGCATGGATGGTATCGACGTCGCACTGGTTGATTTCTGTACCAACACGCCACACCTAGTCGCCAGCCTGTCTCAACCATTTTCCCTTGCATTACAACAGCAACTGCTGGACAGCCGTACGCTTCCCGATAGTGAAGTCTTTAACCTCGACCAGCTCGACATCGCCCTAGGTGAAGCCTTTGCCGCTGCGGTGAACAACCTGCTCGAAATCGAAAATGTTGACCGGGATGAGGTTGTCGCGATCGGCAGCCATGGTCAGACCATTCGTCACCGTCCGCATGCTGACAAGCCGTTTTCATTGCAACTGGGTAATGCAAATCGTATTGCCGAACTTACGGGTATCCAGGTCGTTTCTGATTTTCGTACAGCGGATATTGATGCTGGTGGTGAAGGTGCACCGCTGGCACCCGCATTTCATAACGCCATATTGCGTGATAACAGTGAAAACCGTTGCGTGGTCAACATCGGCGGCATTGCCAACATCACCCTGCTGCCAGCAGACAGTGATGTTGATATCAGCGGCTACGACACCGGGCCTGGTAACACCTTGATGGATGCCTGGGTACGCAGACATCAACAGCAATCCTATGACAAGGCGGGCAGCTGGGCGCGAAGCGGAAAAGTGAATAAAGCATTGCTACAGCTTATGCTCGATGATGAATATTTCCACAAACTGCAGCCGAAAAGTACCGGTTTTGAAGACTTCAATATGCGCTGGCTGGAACATATTCTCTCCCGGCTCGATACCCGAATATCTGCAGAAGATGTAGAGGCTACCCTGTGCGAATTGACCGCACAGACTATCGCCGACGCTGTCAAAGCCTGCGAGCCGGCAGTAGACAGGGTGCTGTTATGCGGTGGTGGTGTGCACAATACTTACCTGGTTGAACGTATTCAGCATCACCTGGGCACATGCCCGGTAGAGTCAACAGAGAGCTACGGTGTTCACCCGGACTGGGTGGAAGCCATCGCTTTTGCCTGGCTGGCCAGGCGCTGTATCGACAAAAAACCCGGCAACCTGCCTGCTGTTACCGGCGCCCGTGCAGCCGTGGTCCTCGGCAGGATCACCTACCACAGAGCAATCACCGATTGAATTAACGCTGGTCTATGGGCACGTAATCGCGCGGTGGGTGGCCTGTGTAGATCTGCGTCGGACGGAAGATGCGGTTATCTGACAACTGTTCTTTCCAGTGTGCCATCCAGCCGGCGATACGCGAAACCGCGAAGATCGGGGTGAACTGGTCGGCGGGTATACCCATCTCCGAGTACAGGATACCCGAGTAGTAATCCACATTCGGGTAAACCCCCTTGGGGCCAAGGATTTCCTCACACTGGCGCTCGAGTTCCAGTGCTGTTTCGAACATCGGACTCAAATCGCCCTTCTTGTCCGCCCATTCATGCAACATTTTCTGCAGAATGATCGCTCGTGGATCCTTGGTCTTGTACTCGCGGTGCCCCATGCCCCAGATCACATCTTTTTCTTCCTGCTTCATCTCGAGCCAGTCCCTGACATTTTCGGGACGGCCGATTTCATCCAGCATTTCCACCACGCGCTGGTTGGCACCGCCGTGCAACGGCCCGGCGAGTGTTCCAATGGCGGCAGCGATGACACGGAACGGGCCGGCCAGGGTCGATGCGCAGACCATGGCAGCAAAGGTTGATGCGTTGATCGTATGCTCGGCATGCATGATCAGGCAGGCATCCATGATACGCGCCGTCAGAGGATCCGGTTCGACGCCGGTCAGCATGTAGAGAAAGTTTTCAGCGTGATTCAGGTCACTGCGCGGTTCGATCGGGTCATAGCCATGACGCACATGCTGCCAAGCGGCGACAATGGTGGCGATGCGGGCGATAATCTTCACCGACATCGTGTGCACATAGTATTCTTCTTCAGGGCCCAATCCTTCGGTGAGCACCTCTGAACGCTTGTAGAACATACCCATCGATGCGATCGCGGTCTGCAACATTTCCATCGGGTGACCGGTGGCCGGCAGGTATTTCATAATCTCGCGAACGTTGTACTTGAGCTTGCGTTCGCCACGCAGCTGGCGATCAAATTCTTCGAGCTCAGCCTTGCTTGGTAACTCGCCGCATAGCAACAACGATGAGGTTTCTTCAAACGTACTGTTTTCGGCGAGCTCCTGAATACTGTATCCACGGTACGCAAGAATACCTTTCTCACCATCAATCGATGAAATATTGGATTTCGTTGCGGGTACCCCGGCGAGCCCCGGTAAGTATTCATTCATATCAAGTGTCCTTCTGCCACAAGGTGGCATAGCTTATCAAACAATAACGCTGGTGTGGTTTTAAGCCTGTGAAAAGAAAAAGGGCGCTACAGCGCCCTTTTTCAGAGATTGGAATTAATAATCAGATCGAAAACGAAGCACCACAACCGCAGGTAGAAGTTGCATTCGGGTTATTAATCACGAAGCGCGAGCCTTCAAGGCCTTCTTCATAATCGACAGTAGCACCACTCAGGTAGCGGGCGCTCATATTATCCACCAGCATGGTGACACCCTGATTTTCGACCTTGATGTCATCATCATTGACGTTTTCATCAAATTCAAAGCCATACTGAAAACCGGAACAGCCACCGCCACTAACGAATACGCGCAGCTTCAGGTTCTCGTTCTGCTCTTCTTTAATCAGGGTTTTAAGCCTTGCTGCTGCGGCATCAGAAAATTCTATGCCTGGCGCAGCTTCAGCTGACGGCTGCATCGGGGTAAATGAAACTTGTATACTCATAAGATTATTTTACCGGTTTCCCGGGTCAACAGGTATTAGCCAAACAATATTAGATTAGGCTAAATTAGCATTTCCTGAGTAATTTAGTCAACTATTA
>JARFRD010000007.1 GCA_029287435.1 Gammaproteobacteria bacterium | reverse complement strand
GTAGGCACAAAAGATGGTCAGCCATTGAATGATATTGAGTCGAATGCCATTGGTCATATCCTGCATGACCGCATGACGGAAATGGTGCTGACCAGCTATGAAGACGCTTCCGTGCTGTTTTCGCATGCAGAACCAAAACCGGGCGACAGTGTAGACATCATTAATGGTGGCAAACAGGCACTTGTTGATGCGAATACATCCATGGGGCTGGCACTGTCTCCGGATGAAATAGATTACCTGGTTGATTACTTTACCTCGATCAACAGAAATCCGGGTGATGCCGAGTTAATGATGTTTGCCCAGGCGAACTCGGAGCATTGTCGGCACAAGATTTTCAATGCGGACTGGATCATCGATGGCAACAAACAGGGTAGCTCGTTATTCAAGATGATTCGTAATACGCATGACAAGCATCCCGAGAACGTCCTCAGTGCCTACAGCGACAACTCCGCGGTTATCAGTTCGCATACAGCAAAACGCTTTGTGCCAGACAGTGACAATCGATATGGCTATAGCGAAGAGCATATTGCCATGCTGATGAAGGTTGAAACGCATAATCACCCAACCGCCATCTCGCCATTCCCGGGTGCTGCGACGGGTTCGGGCGGAGAAATACGTGATGAAGGCGCAACCGGCCGTGGTTCCAAACCCAAAGTCGGTCTGTGCGGGTTTTCTGTGTCCAACCTGAATATCCCGGGCTATCCACAACCATGGGAAACCGATCACGGTAAACCGGACCGCATCGTCTCGGCACTGGATATCATGATCGAAGGTCCGATCGGCGCAGCGGCATTCCAGAATGAATTCGGTCGCCCTAATATCGCCGGCTATTTCCGCACCTTTGAAGAGACTGTGCCGGGGGTTAATGGCGATGAAGTGCGCGGATACCACAAACCGATCATGCTGGCGGGTGGTTACGGCAATATTCGTGAACAGCATATCGAAAAACTCGCGATTCCGGTGGGAACGCCCATTATCGTACTCGGCGGCCCGGTGATGCTGATTGGCCTTGGTGGCGGTGCAGCCTCATCGATGGACAGTGGCGCCAGTGCCGAAGACCTGGATTTTGCATCCGTACAACGTGGTAACCCGGAGATTGAACGCCGCTGCCAGGAAGTCATCGACGGCTGCTGGAAGCAGGGCGATGAAAACCCGATATTTTCTATACATGATGTCGGTGCCGGTGGACTTTCCAATGCCCTGCCTGAACTTGTATATGATGGCGGTCGTGGTGCCGATTTTGAGTTGCGTGAAGTACACAACGACGAACCTGAAATGACACCGATGCAAATCTGGTGTAACGAGTCACAGGAGCGCTATGTCATAGCAGTCAACCCCGACAGGCTTGATGAATTTAAGGCCCTGTGTGAACGTGAACGTTGCCCCTATGCGATCCTCGGCTATGCAACGGAGGAGCTACACCTCACGGTTACCGACAGGCATTTCAAAAACAAGCCGGTCGATATGCCGCTTGATGTACTGCTGGGTAAGCCGCCGAAGATGTTGCGTGATGTTAAACATGAAACGATTCAACAACGCGACTTTGATACAGCGTCCATTAATCTCACTGAAGCTGCATTCAATGTATTGCGCCTGCCTTCAGTTGCAAACAAGTCTTTTTTGATCACCATTGGTGACCGCACGGTAACCGGCATGGTTGTGCGCGACCAGATGGTCGGCCCCTGGCAGGTACCTGTGGCTGATGTCGCTGTCACAACCGCATCCTTCGAGGGCTATTGTGGTGAAGCCATGGCAATGGGTGAAAGAACGCCTGTTGCCTTGCTGGATGCACCTGCATCCGGTCGCATGGCAATTGCGGAGGCAATAACCAATATTATTGCTGCAGATATCGACAAGCTGTCTGACATCAAGCTGTCGGCAAACTGGATGGCACCTGCGGGGCATCCGGGTGAAGACGCGCGACTGTTTGATACCGTCAAATCAGTCGGTATGGACGTATGCCCGCAACTCGGTATTGCGATACCTGTTGGTAAAGATTCCATGTCGATGAAAACCGTGTGGGATAGTGATGGTGAGCAGAAGTCCGTTACTGCGCCTTTATCATTGATCATTTCGGCGTTCGCGCCTGTTAATGATGTACGCCGCACCCTGACGCCGGAGCTGCGAACCGATAAAGGCGAAACAGAACTGGTTCTTATCGACCTTGGTAATGGCAAGAACAGGCTTGGCGCCTCGGCTTTAGCTCAAACCTGCAAGCAGGTTGGTGATGAGCCCGCTGATTTCGATGATGTAGAGCAATTCAAACATTTCTTCAAAGCCATGCAGCAAATGAACCGCGAAGGTCTGCTACTTGCGTGGCATGACCGTTCAGACGGCGGCCTGTTTGCCTGCCTGTGTGAGATGGCATTTGCCGGCCACTGTGGCCTGGAAATCAAACTCGATGACCTGGATGAAGATGATATTGCTGTACTGTTTAATGAAGAGCTCGGTGGTGTTATCCAGGTAAAAGCATCAGACAAAGAAAGCGTTAATGCTGTTCTTGGTGAATACGGCCTGGCCTCGTGCATTCATACTGTGGGTACAGCTGTTACGGGTAACATGATAAATATCACCCGTAAT
>JARFRD010000209.1 GCA_029287435.1 Gammaproteobacteria bacterium | reverse complement strand
AACCGGTGCGGCTCGAATCCCATGATGCGCATCGCATCTATTTCTTCCGTAATCTTCATCGTGCCCAGTTGCGCGGTATAGGAAGAGCCGGTCCTGCCGGCTACAACAATCGCTGTTATCAGGGGCGCCAGTTCTCGCGTGATGGATATTGCTATCATGTCCACGATGAAGATGTTGGCCCCAAACTTCTGCAGCTGAACCGCACCCTGGTAGGCAATGACAACACCAATCAGAAAACTGGTGAGTGCGATGATAGGCAGGGCGCGAACCCCTGCCTCTTCAATGTTCTTGATGATGGCGGCAAAGCGAATGGATGAGGGATGCCGGACTGTCAGCATGAGGGCAGCGGAGTTCTCTCCGACAAAGGACAGAAACGCCAGCAGGTCGCGCCAGGAATTCGATACGGATTCCCCGATTTTTGCCAGCGGTGACAGCCAGCGCGAAAACAAAGAAGGCTTTTCCACTGCCTGTGCGGTTGCCATGGGGCGAAGCAGCTCATACAGTTCCTGGAATTCAGGCGTCTGCCCCGTGATGTCGATGCGGCACTCCCGGGTGCTGAGAAAATCATAGTAGTGGAAAAGGAGACCGATTCCTGCAGAGTCGATTTTTCCCACACTTGACACATCCCATTGAATGGGTGTTTTCCGGGCTGTACTGGCAAACTCATCCAGATATTGCACAGCCTCCTGAAGGTTGTTAACAGTCCAGTCACCCAGACTTTTAAAGACAACAGTACCGTCTTCCTCTGTGATCTGTACTATCCTGGCAGGTTGTATCGGGGAAACGGTCATCTATAAAAACCCGGTTTCAGGCAGCAGAAGCCGAACATGAATTGTTCACTGCAAGGTTTGCCGGCGAACAGGCAAGTTCGGGTTTGATGGTTTGAATATCACGGTACATCCAGGCCGTCCAACTGCAATGTCAGCAATAGCGACTATTCTAGCACCTTAACGTGTCACATGGATTGGTCGGGTTGCCGGGTATAAATCAAGGGAAAAACAAGGCAAAAATCAAGGGGTCAGAGTGCTTGATTCTTACTTATTACCTTCTAGGAAAAAACTGGGGTCAGATCCCAGTTTTCTCTAATATAAGCATAAACTGGGATCTGACCCCTGACCCCGGGTTTTCCGTAAGCATAAACTAGGATCTAAATGACTGGTTAGTCGATGAATATGGCTTTTATCAGAGGTTTTTAGAATAGTTTCAGCGTATTGTCCTGAATCCATCGCTCCAGACCAGTGCTCGGTAGCAAGGTCCAACAGTATCGCTGCACTCAGAGGAATGTACTGCAAGCAAGAGTACTTTCTGTCCATCTACATCCACAACTCGCCATTTGTGTGCAAGAAACTCATGTGTTTTTCCATCTACGAGCACCCACAAAAACGTTCCACCGGAGCCACCCCACATGGAAGCTGATGTTGAACATGAGAACTGGGATGCGTCTACAATCTCTTCTGGCCGACCATCACCCGTGAAGTCATGCAATGTGATTGTCTGTTCCGTCGCATTGAATTTGCCACCCTCAAAACTGGCACATTCGCTTTTGGCCTTCTGGACTATCTCTGATGCAAGAGTCAGGTGTTCATCGCCCATTACGGTTGAGGAAAAACATAGAAGAACAATGCTGGCAAATAGAATGGCTTTCATCTCAAATTTCTCCTATTAGTATATGTCTCCGAACGACAAGCATGAGCTGCGCCGCTTTGCGGCGTCAACTGAATGCAATTGTTATACGATGATAACAATTTTACCATTTGTTTTATTTGCATCCATTAAACCATGTGCTTCTGGTAATTGTGAAAATGAAAATACAGGGCCTGTGCTAATACGGAGATCAAGTACTCTGGCCCCTTTGACGTCACTGGCGCATCTAATTGATTACCGCAACAGTTATTCATTGACATAATTTTCACAACTGCTCTGCTACAAATTAATAACGATAATTGAACAGCTTATATATTTAGATTGATTCCTATTTTCGTTATCACATTAAAAACCGAGCATCATGAACCTGCGTAATAACGAGCAACGGTGGGGACTTGTTACTGTGAGCATACATTGGATCACGGTGATCGTCGTGATCGGTATGTTTGCACTTGGCCTGTGGATGGTAGAGCTAACCTATTACGACCAGTGGTATCGCCAGGCTCCGTTTATTCATAAGAGCACCGGCGTTTTGCTGTTCCTGTTAACGGCGGCACGCCTGATATGGCGCTCGTTAAATCCGAAACCGGCAGAATTCGAAGAACATACCCTAATTGAACGGCGTGCAGCGCACATGGTGCACACACTGATCTACCTGCTGCTGTTCTCGATCATGATCAGCGGCTACCTGATATCCACTGCCGACGGCCGCTCAGTCGACGTATTCAACTGGTTCTCCATTCCGGCAACCCTGCATGGTTACGAACAGCAGGAAGACATCGCCGGATTGATACATCTGGTGCTGGCGATCAGCCTGATTACGCTGGTCACGCTGCATGCAGCAGCGGCACTGAAACATCATTTCATCGACAGGGATCGCACCCTGTTGCGTATGTTTGGCAAATAATTTTTTTTAACTATATTTTAACTTAGAGGAGTAATTCATGAAAAAGACCGCGATTGCATTGACCCTGTTTCTTACATCGTTTGCCGCCCTGGCGGAAGACTATGAGATTGACACCAAGGGTGCCCATGCGTTCATCCAGTTTAAAATAAGCCACCTTGGCTACAGCTGGCTCTATGGACGTTTCAATACCTTCGATGGTGCATTTAGCTACGATGAGAAGAACCCGACTGCCTCGAAAGTGACTGTTAACATAGATCCGGCAAGCATCGACAGCAACCATGCTGAACGTGACAAGCATCTGCGCGGCAAGGATTTCCTGCATGTCGACAAATACCCACAAGCAAAGTTTGTCAGCACTTCTTTCAAGGAGCAGGGTAACGACAAAGCCGAACTGGTTGGCGACCTGACTCTCCATGGCGTCACCAAACCGATTACCATTGCCGTCGAGCACACGGGCCATGGCAAAGATCCCTGGGGCGGCTATCGTCGCGGTTTTGCCGGCACGACCAAGTTTGCTCTGAAGGATTTTGGTATCGACTATGACCTCGGCCCGGCCTCTCAGGAAGTAGAACTGACCTTGTCAATCGAGGGCATTCGCAAGTAAAGAGAGACAGGAAAACCCGGGGTCAGATCCCAGTTTATGCTTCTATTAGAGAAAACTGGGATCTGACCCCAGTTTTATGCAACAGTGTATGAGTGCCTACAGGCCAAGGCCCTGGATCAGTCGTTTTCTAGCGCTGGTTGATAGTCACCCAGCATGGCCAGATGATTGAGCCGCGCACGCTTGAGCAGGGCCTGTTGTGCGGCTTGCACGTTCTCTGTTTTGCCAAGCCATGCATGCAAGGCGGTTTGTTGCAGGGCACGGCCGTACGAAATGCTTAGCAGCCAGGGCGCGTCGGGGGCTTGTTGATTCAACGCATTCAGATTGAC
>JARFRD010000207.1 GCA_029287435.1 Gammaproteobacteria bacterium | reverse complement strand
AGAACCGGTTATTGTTGTTAGCAAGGAAAGGCGTATGCCAATTAAAAAATTGAAATCCGACGAGCTTTACCGGCGTTGTGATCCGTCACAGTTTGATTTCGAGACGACAGCAGAGCTCGAAGACCTGACAGAGGTTATCGGGCAACCCCGTGCCGTGGATGCCGTTAAATTCGGCATGGGCATTCGACGCAAGGGTTATAACCTGTTTGCGCTTGGCCCTTCCGGCACAGGTAAACACTCTCTGGTGATGAGCTATGCGAATGACCAGGCAAAAAATGAACCGCTTCCGCCTGACTGGTGTTACGTCAATAACTTCAGGGAACCACGTAACCCCGGCATGCTGCGCATGCCGCCCGGGCAAGGTGCTGAACTCGCTGACGACATGGAGCATCTTATCGAAGAACTGCATGCGACCTTGCCAGCAGTATTTGAAAGCGATGAATACCGTACACGTTCGCAGGGAATAGAAGAGGAATTTACCGAACGGGAAGAACAGGAGTTCAATGCGGTCAAGAATGACGCAGAAAAAAAGAATATCGCACTTATTCGCACACCGACCGGCTTTACCCTGGCGCCGATCCGTGAAGGCAAAATTCTTGGCCCCGAGGAATACAAGCGCCTGCCCGAAGATGAACAGAAGCTTATAGAAGAGGATACAGCAGTACTGCAGGAGCAACTGCGCAAGATATTTGATGATGTTCCAAAGAGACAGAAAGAATTCCGTGACCGTGTCGGTGAGCTCAACAGGGAAATGTCAGCGACTGCGGTTTCGCATCTGATTAATACACTACGTGACAAGTATAGTGATTTGCCAGATGTTGTTTCTTATCTTGATCATGTTGAAAAAGATGTCATCGATAACTTCCGTCATTTTTTACACGATGATGAACAGAGAAAAAGCATTTCATTTTTTGGCCTCGAGCTGCAACAGGCTGAAGACGGGGCACACGAAGACAACCGTTACCGGGTGAACAACTTCGTTGCCCATGAGCATCAGCAAGGAGCGCCGGTTGTTTATGAAGATCAGCCGAGTTACAACAACCTGATAGGGCGTGTTGAACACAGGGCGGAGTTTGGTGCGCTGATCACCGACTTCACCATGATTCGTTCGGGTGCCTTGCATCGTGCCAATGGCGGTTACCTGATACTGGATGCGCTGAAAATTCTGATGCAGCCATTTGCCTGGGATGGACTGAAGCGTGCATTGAAGGCTGGTGAAGTCCGGATCCAGTCGCTGGCGCAACTCACCAGCATGATCAGTACGGTCTCAGTTGAGCCGGAGCCGATTCCACTTGATATCAAGGTGATCCTGCTTGGTGAACGATACATTTATTATCTGCTTTCCTATTTCGATCCCGAGTTCGATGAGCTTTTTAAAGTTGCTGTGGATTTTGATGATCAGATGGACCGTGACGACGAAAGCCTGCAGCACTATGCGCGCCTGATTGGCGCGATGGTGCGCAAGGAAGAGCTGCATCACTTTGATGCATCTGCAGTGGCGCGTGTTATCGAACACAGTTCACGCAAACTCGAAGACAGCGAAAAGCTCGCCACACATATGCGCAGCCTTGCAGACCTGTTGCTCGAGGCTGATTACTGGGCATCACAGAATAACCATAAAACGGTGCAAAGCGCCGATGTGCAACAGGCTATTGATAACCAGATCTACCGTGTAGACCGCATTCGTGAACGTATACAGGAAGCGATACAGCGCGGCACGCTGTTTATCGATACCGAGGGCAGCGAAGTCGGACAGGTCAACGGTCTGTCAGTAATGGACCTTGGCGGTTTTGCCTTTGGCCGACCATCACGTATCACTGCGCGAGTACGTATTGGTGAAAACCAGGTTGTAGATATCGAGCGCGAAGTGGAGCTGGGTGGGCCGATACATTCAAAAGGTGTATTTATCCTGAGTGCATTCCTTGGCGCGCGTTATACCTCAGATCGACCGCTCGCACTTTCAGCCAGCCTGGTGTTCGAACAGTCCTACGGGGGCATTGAAGGTGACAGCGCTTCATCAGCAGAGTTGTATGCCTTGCTCTCGGCACTGGCTGATGCACCCATCAAACAATCGCTTGCGGTAACCGGCTCGGTAAACCAGAAAGGCGAAATCCAGCCGATCGGTGGTGTTAACGAAAAGATCGAAGGCTTCTTTGATACCTGTGTTGTGCGTGGACTTACCGGTGATCAGGGTGTGATTATTCCCGAGTCTAATGTCGATAACTTGATGTTGCGTGAAGATGTGCGTGAAGCTGTCGAAGCCGGAAAGTTTCACATCTATGCGGTCGAATCGGTTGATGACGGTATCGAAATACTCACCGGTATAGCGGCAGGGCAAAGGGACAAGGATGGCCTGTTCCCGGAGGGCAGTATCAACCGTGGTGTTGAAGATACGCTAAATCGCTACTCGGAAATTATGCAGGCCTTTGCGACACAGGGAAAACCCGCTACAAAAAAAGACGAGAAGTCTTCGTGACATGTATCTAGCACAGCAAGACGATTTCAAACGTATCGTAGTTACCCTGGGCACAGGTGAAAGTAACAGATCCGTACTTGAGGCTGCAGTTCAACTTGCGGCGACACTGGGTGCAGAACTTGAAGGTGTTTTTATCGAGGATAGTGATCTGATGCGTCTGGCTGATCTGCCGTTTACACGTGAAGTTCGTCCCTGGCCGTCGCCAGTAGAGTCCCTGAGTGTTGAACGCCTGCAAAGAGAATTACGTGCTATGGCTCGTCAGGCAGAGCACATGCTGGAGCAGACTGTGGCAGAAACAGGTGTATCCTGGTCATTCCGTGTCTGGCGGGGCAGTGCTACCAGCGCATCTCTGGCAACAACATTCGAAGCTGATGTGCTGAGCCTGGGGCGTACCAGTTCACGTGTTCACCACAAAGCACGGATGCATCCTTTGTCACGTCGAAAATCCGTGCGTTATAGCGTTAGCTCTATCAATGTATTGTTCACTGATTCAGAGCAGGGAGCACGGGCACTGGTAGCAGCCTGTCAGCTGGCGAAACATCTAAATGTGCAGCTTATAGTCTTACTTGCTGAAAACAATGCAGAACAGATACGGGGACTGGAAAAAGCCGCCACTGAAATCATCGAGTCAAACTCGATGAATGCACAGTTTACCGTGTTGAGTGACGCTGATGTGTCATCACTAGTGAGAACAGTCAATGCAAAAGACAACACAGTGCTGATTGCCGAAGCGAGTCACCCGTTATTACAGAACGAAAATATTGATCAGTGCCTGGAGACACTGTCCTCTCCGTTGCTGCTTGTTCGCTAACGAGCTAACTGTTGTCGAGCATTTCCAGGTTGCGTACCGCGCCTTTATCAGCACTGGTTGCTAACAGGGCATAGGCTTTCAATGCCGCTGATACTTTTCTTGGTCTGGGCTGTTCCGGTTTCCAGCCTTTTGCATCCTGCTGTTTTCGTCGTGCTTCCATTTCCGTATCATCGATCAACACGTTGATTGTGCGCTGGGGAATATCGATTTTAATCCGGTCGCCGTTTTTGACCAGGCCGATTTCGCCGCCCGCTGCAGCTTCAGGGGAGGTGTGACCAATCGATAAACCCGAGCTACCACCAGAGAAACGTCCGTCGGTTAACAGCGCACAGGACTTGCCAAGACCTTTGGATTTCAAATACGAGGTTGGATACAGCATCTCCTGCATACCCGGACCACCCTTGGGTCCTTCATAACGCACGATCAACACTGAACCCGGTTTAACGCGGTCATGCAGAATGTCGTCTACCGCCTGTTCCTGTGACTCCGTGATATGTGCTGTGCCTTCGAATACCAGTATGGATTCATCAACGCCGGCTGTTTTAACCACGCAACCGTCTCTGGCAATATTGCCATGCAGCACCGCAAGACCACCCTCCTTACTGAAAGCGTGCTCGAGGCAGCGAATACAGCCTTTGGCACGGTCGGTATCCAGCGACGGCCAGCGTGTCGATTGACTGAAGGCCGTCTGCGTCGGAATACCTGCAGGCCCAGCCTTATAAAACTCGCCAACGTCGGCGTCATCATTCAGCATGATGTCCCAGGAATTAATCGCGTCTTTCAAAGTTGCGCTATGAATGGTTGGTACCGAAGTATCGAGCAAATTCGCACGATCCAGTTCACCCAGTATGCCGAAGATACCACCAGCGCGGTGCACATCTTCGATGTGATACTTCTGTGTATTAGGCGCGACTTTGCATAGCTGCGGAATACGCAGGCTGAGTTCATCGATATCCTTCATGGTGAAATCAACGCCGGCTTCAAGCGCTATAGCGAGCAGATGAAGAATGGTATTCGTCGAACCACCCATGGCGATATCCAGTGACATGGCATTGTTGAAAGCGGCCCTGGTACCAATAGATCGTGGTAATACCGAGTCATCATTATCAAGGTAATAACGTTTCGTCAGCTCGACGATGAGTGAACCGGCACGTTCAAACAGTTTGCGGCGATCAGAATGCGTTGCAAGCGTGGTGCCGTTACCAGGCAAGCTCAGGCCCAGTGCTTCACTGAGACAGTTCATGGAGTTGGCAGTAAACATGCCTGAACAGGAACCGCAGGTAGGGCAGGCGCTGCGCTCGTAATCAGCGACGACTTCTTCGGAGGCAGTGTCATCAACAGCAATGACCATGGCATCAACCAGGTCCAGACGATGATCGGCAAGCCGGGTTTTACCGGCTTCCATCGGCCCACCGGTGACAAACACCACAGGGATATTGATGCGCATGGCAGCCATTAACATACCCGGTGTAATCTTGTCGCAGTTGGAGATGCATACCATGGCATCGGCACAGTGAGCGTTAACCATGTATTCAACAGAATCGGCGATCAGGTCACGGCTGGGCAAACTGTAGAGCATGCCGTCGTGGCCCATGGCAATACCGTCATCAACGGCGATGGTATTGAATTCCTTGGCGACACCACCGGCCTTTTCAATCTCGGCAGCGACCAGCTGACCCATGTCTTTGAGGTGAACATGCCCGGGTACAAACTGCGTAAATGAATTGACCACAGCGATGATCGGTTTTTCAAAGTCTCCATCTTTCATTCCAGTTGCGCGCCACAGTGCTCGCGCGCCGGCCATATTGCGGCCTGCTGTTGTCGTTCTGGATCGATACTCGGGCATTTTGCTGTCCTGAAAAAACGTTGAAAAGGGCGCTAAGAATAGCAGATTTTGTAGTACGGGGCGCTTGGGCAGTCTTGCCATCAACGGTCCTGGTGCAAAGTTCAGTTTTTTGCGCTTTAGTGTTAATGCTGTGCTTTTGAGGGAATCCTGAAAAGCAGGGTGTAGAGTACGGGTACGATAACCATCGTTAGTACAGTGGCAAATCCCAGGCCCGCCATGATCGTAATCGACATGTTCACAAAGAAAACATCCTGCAATAACGGTATCAGTCCAAGGATGGTTGTTGTCGCAGCCAGTACAACAGGTCGCAGGCGACTGACTGATGAATCAAGTACCGCTTGCAAGTGTTCCTTGCCATCTGCAATCTGTTGATCAATTTCTTCGATCAGTACGATAGCGTTCTTGATGAGTAATCCGATAAGACTGAGTGCACCGAGTAATGACATGAAATCAAATGCGCCGTCGAAGCTGAGAAGACCTGCCGTGATACCAATAAGTGCAAGCGGAACCGTGAGCCAGATAATCAGTGGCTGACGAATCTTGCCAAAAAGCAGAATGCTGGTGATGATCATGAACAAAAAGCCTGCAGGTATTGCCTTGAACAAAGCGTCCTGTGCTTCAAACGCATCTTCATACTCACCACCCCATGAAAGAGTATAACCCGGTGGTAGCTCCATAGCCTCGATCTGGGGTTTCACGCGATTAAACAACGGGCTCGCAAGTTCACCTGTAGGATTGCAGGATGCAATGATAGTTTGTTCGCGGTTACGTCCACGAATTACCGTGTTCTGCCAAACCGTTTCAAAATGCGAAACGATCTGGCCGATAGGTACCGAGCGTTCCAATATTGGACTCCATACCTGAATATCTTGTATGTGAGCAACGTCTTCACGTTCCTGCGGTGGAGGTCTTAATAAAATTGGCATCAGGCGTATTCCATCCCGGTATAAACCCACCTGGTTACCATCGAAGGCCGACTGCAGCGCAAAGGATAGATCTTCACGGGTAATACCGAGATCACGTGCGACGCGTTCATTGAAAACAGGGCGAACCAGCTTGGTCGGTGAGCGCCAGTCATCACGGATTTCCTTGGTTTCAGGATCGGCGCGGAATATGGCCTTGGCTTCTTCTGCAAGTTCTCGCAGTACCTTTGGGTCAGGCCCGTGAAAACGTGCTTCAATTTTTCCGTCGCGACCCGGTCCGATGCGCAGTGCCTTTATAATCGGATCAAGTCGTGGCATTTCATCACGCATGTATCGTTCAACGTTATTCCATACCGTTGGTATCTGGTCACGTTCTTCGGTTCTTACAATCACCTGGGCATAGGATGCGGCATCTTCCTTGGGTTCATATACAAGGGTGAAGCGAGTGGCGCCACCGCCTATCACCGATGTGGTTTGTTCCACACCCGGTTGCTCACGCAGGAATGCAGCGACCTTGAGGGTATCGTCGCGCGTCTGGCGGATATCTGTACCTTCTGGCTCCCAGATATCGACGAAGAACATGGGTGTGTTCGCATCAGGGAAGAAAGCTTCCTTCACCTGGGTGAAACCATAAACGGATACTGCAAACAGTAATACCACAGCGGTGACTGTAATCCAGCGAAAGCGAATTGCGCCAGCCACCAGTGAGCGGTAAATACGAAACGGAACTGCGGCGTAAGGATCATGTGTAGAGCCTTCTTTCTCACCCGACTTTAACAACAAGGCGCATAGCATTGGTGTTGTGCTGACAGCCGTGATCCATGACAGTGAGAGTGATATCAGGATGACGTAAAACAATGAGCGTGCGAACTCGCCGGTATCGGATTGCGAGAAACCGATTGCGGAAAAAGCCAGAATTCCAATGGCTGTACCACCGAGTAGCGCAAACTGAGTTTTGGTAACAGTCTCGCGCGCTGCCTGGCTCGCTTTCATGCCACCCTGCATACGTACCAGCATTCCTTCAGCGACAACGATAGCATTATCAACCAGCATACCCAGTGCGATGACCAGTGCACCCAGTGAGACACGTTGCAATTCAATGCCGAAGATCTGCATGATCCACAGGGTGCCGGCAACAGTAATCAGCAAGACGGCACCAATAATGATGCCAGTACGCAGGCCCATGAATAACAGCAATACAATGATCACAATTACGAGTGCCTGACCGACACTGACAATAAAACCGTTGACCGATTGTTCCACTTCATTTGGCTGGTTATAGATCTGGTTGATCTCGATACCCACGGGAACACGATCGTTAAGCTGATCCATACGTTGTGCCAGGCGTTGACCGACATCAACGACATTCACGCCTGCCAGCATCGAAATGCCCAGGGTTAATGACGGTTTGCCATTAACATAAACCAGTTTATCTGGCACTTCGCGGTATTCACGTTTAATGGTTGCGATGTCACGCAGGTATATCTGCTTTTTATCATCAGAACCAATAAGTAAATTACCAATCTGTTTAACTGACTCAAATTCACCAGTCGGTTCAATGCGAATATACTCCGTACCCACACGTGCATTACCTGCATCGACTACAGCATTCTGCGACGCAAGAATTTCACCGATACGGTCGAGTGAAATACCAAGTTCACCCAGGCGCGTGCGAGAGATTTCGAGGTAGACAACTTCTTCCTGGATGCCGCCAATCTCGATCTTGCGCACGCCGGGTACCAGTACCAGTTGTTTTTTCAGATCGTCAGCAACATCCTTTAGATCTCGGTAGGTATAACCGGAGCCACTGATTGCGACGTAGATACCATATACATCAGCAAAGTCATCGATAATGGCGGGCGCCTGTGCGCCCGGTGGCAACAGGTGGCGCATGTCGGCAATTTTGCGCCTGAGTTCATCATAGATGGCTGGAAAATCCTTGGTGGTGTAATGATCCTTGAAGTCGATTTCGATATCAGACATACCGGGACGAGAGATCGACATTTTTATGCGTTTTAACTGCGGCATGCGTTGAATCGCATCTTCAATGTGATAGGTGACTTCATCCTGTACCGTTTGTGCGGATGCGCCCGGGTAATAGGTAATGATCTTGGCTTTCTTGATGGTATAGGCAGGATCCTCGAGTTTACCCATTGCCTGAAAACCGCTGATGCCACCACCGAGCAGGATGATGACCAGAAGCCAGCCAATAACAGGTGTTTTTACGCTGAATTCGCCGAGATTCATCCCTGGGTTCCGCTTGCTGATACTTCTGGTGCGGTTCGAACTGTTTCTCGTGGCAGATTGTCTGTTGCCTGTTCGTGATCGGGTAGTAAACGTACTTTCATACCTTCAACAAGATAGGGGGCACCGGCAATAACGATTCGCTCTCCACCTTCCAGTCCGGAAAGCACTCGAATGTTTATACCTTCCATTGAACCCACTTTTATCTCGCGAGCAGATACAGTCATTGTCTCAGGTTCAACAATCCAGACTTTTGGTTGCAGACCAGGATCTGCGATAACCGCAGAGGCAGGGATGGTGAACACAGTTGTTCTTCCAAGATAGCGTGTAACATCAATGGTGACGGTTGTTGTCATGCCGGGCAGTACTTCAAGTTCATCGGGCGCGGGCAGTGTGTAGGTCACTTCGAAGGTTTGTGTTTTAGGATCGGCACGCGTTGCTGCTTCCTTGTAACTCAGCCAGTAACGCGTATCAGGTGCGGCATCGAAGCTGGCATAGACAGGAATATCCTGTGACTCGTCTTCGATGCCCTGTTCACTAAGACTGATCACAAGGCTTTCCGGTACATTGAATTTTACATCGAGAAGCGTCAGGTCACGAAGTGCGATGATAGGTTGCTTGGCCTGTACTTCTTCGAAGTTCTGCACATAACGAGCTGCCACATTGCCACTGTACGGTGCTCTGAGTGTTGTATAAGAAAGTTCCTGTTCTGCCTGGCGCAGGGCAGCCTTTGCGCTTTTGTAGTCAGCCTCAACCTTGTCGTAATCAACGCGCGAGATGAATCCGTCTTTTATCAATTCCTTGGCGCGTTCATAGTCAGCGCTTGTACGCGTGAACACGGCTTTACGATCATCAACAGCAGTCTGGAAATCTGCCGGGTCCAGCTGTGCGATTATTGCGCCGGCTTTGACCTCCTCACCTTCTTTTACAGGAAGCTTTTGCAAGGTGCCGGGTACACGGAAAGCCAGTTCAACCCGCCGGGCTGATTCGATCCTTGCAGGGAAGCGACGTTCACCGCCCATGCCAGGCGTGCCGACGATTAATGTTTTAACTGGACGAATACTCTCGCCTTGCGGTGGTGTTATGCTGGAGTCGCAGGCGGTTAGAGTCACTATTGTTAGTAGGGTTATCGGTACGACAAGCTGAAATGTAGACGATTTCATCATCAAAGTGGCTCCGATTAGTGTGCGCAAAAGCATATCATACTGGTTAAACGGACGGGTATGCCTGGATACTGTTTCTTTATCTAAAGCAGTAATCATATGAAGTATTGATCTTCGGCAAAGCACCGTATTGGAATAGTGATAATCTTGTATGATTACGGTTCTGCAATTGGTGCGGATGTTTCATAGAGATGGATAAACTGGCCCTCAGATAAATCTGGAGAAACTTTCAAATGAAATCAAAAGTGCTCTTTTACTACCCACTGTTGTTAATGGCATTCCTGTTTACGCCGCTATCGAATAGTGTGGCGGCTGATGAATGTCCCGAAGGTATCAAGGCAGTTACTAATGAGGATGCCGGAATTTTAGTTGAGGTACTAACACATCGCGTTAAGCCATTAACCAGGTGTGAACTCGAAGCTGAAGCTGAAGCCTGGTTGCAGTTGCTCAAAGCCAAGGTAGAGGAAATCAGCAGCGCAGAAGTCGCAGCTATCTACAAGAAAGAAGAGATTGAAAAAGCAGAGGAAGTAGAAGAAGCGCTGGAAGAGGTTCAGGAGGCTACGGAAGAATCTGACAGTGAAGAAACGAAAGAAGCTGCAGAGGAAGCAAAGGAGGCGCTGAAGGAAGCCAGGGAAACTGAAAAGAAAGCCACACAGGATGCAGCAGCCCAGGAAGCGGTCGAGGTGGCAAAAAGCAAGGCCATGGAAGAGGGTGAGGTCAGCGTAGAAGATGATACTGCCGATGCAAAAGAAGATATTAAAACGGCGTTAATCAAACATGTTACCGATTTGATGGCAGACAGAACCGCACTGATCGATCGTTTTAATGTGGTGCTGGCCGAGTTCACAGCCAAGGGCGGTGACACCAAAGAATATGATGACTATATAAAAGCCGTTTCCGGCATCAAGGTGGATGTTACTGATGCCAGTGCCACCTGGACGACGATCACAGGCTGGTTGATGTCACCCGAAGGCGGGTTCCGCTGGGCGGTTAACATCATTCAGTTTTTCCTGATCATAATCGTGTTCTATTTCCTGTCTATCATTGCAGGCAAGGCAGCAGAGAAAGCCACATCCAGGTCAAAACAGCTGTCATCATTGCTACGTGACTTCCTGGTCATGAGCGCACGCCGGGTCGTATTCATTCTCGGCTTTTTTGTCGGATTGTCGGCACTGGAAGTCAATGTCGGGCCGGTACTGGCTATTATCGGTGCCGCCGGTTTTGTTATCGCCTTTGCCCTGCAAAACTCATTGAGCAATTTTGCCAGTGGTATCCTGATGCTGATCTATCGTCCGTTTGATATTGGCGAGGTGATTAACGTAGCTGGTGTATTGGGCCAGGTGGAATCCATGAACCTGTTGTCGACACAGCTAAGAACGCTGGATAACAAGCTGGTTATTGTGCCCAATAACTCGGTATGGGGTGACGTGATTACCAACGTTACCGGTATTACCGAACGGCGTGTTGATATGATGTTCGGTATTGGTTACAGCGATGATATCGATAAGGCACAGTCGATACTGGAAGACATAGTTAATAATGATGAACGCGTTTTGAAAGATCCTGAGCCGGTTGTCAGGTTACATGAGCTCGGTGATTCCTCAGTAAACTTTGTTTGTCGGCCATGGGTAAAACCGGATGATTACTGGGATGTTTACTGGTATGTAACACGCGAAGTTAAACGTCGCTTCGATGCCGAAGGTGTATCCATTCCGTTCCCGCAGAGGGATGTACATCTCTATCAGGAATCGAATGCCACTTGATAGGATACTTTCAGAGTACTTAACGACCGACTACGAATAACGGATTATGCAGACTAAACGTATCAAGCTGATTACCTTTCTGTTGATCATTGCGGCAGCTATAGCTGCCGCATTTGTCTGGTTGGGTAAGGAGAAAGCTGTCGAGGTTATTGTTAAAAAGGCGAGTACCGGTGCCGTGCAGGAAACCGTTGCCAATACACGTGCAGGTACTATTGAGGCCTGTCGACGAGCAGGCATATCACCTTCTATTGGCGGCCAGATAGACAGCTTGCCGGTGAAGGAAGGTGATCTCGTTGAACAGGGCCAGGTATTGATGGAGTTATGGAACGAGGACCAGACAGCTCAGTACAAGCTTGCTCAAAGCGAAGCCAAGGCCGCCAAGGCGAGAGCTAACCAGGCCTGTGTGCTGGCCGAAGTTGCGCAGCGCGAAGCCGATCGGCAGAAGAAGCTGCAGAAAAAAAACCTGAGTTCTGAAGAGGCTGTCGACCGGGCCGATGGTGAAGCGAGAGCGCAGAAGGCTGCCTGTAATGCAGCCCGGGCATCATCGGAAGTCAGCCAGGCACAGCTCAATGTGGTGCAGGCAGCGCTTGATCGTACCCGACTGACCGCGCCTTTTAATGGTGTCGTCGCTGAAGTTAATGGTGAAATAGGTGAGTTCGTCACGCCGTCTCCAGTAGGCATTCCAACGCCACCGGCTGTCGACCTGATGGATATCAGTTGCCTGTATGCGTCGGCACCGATCGATGAAGTAGATGCGCCAAGGATTCGCGTGGGCATGCCGGCAAATATTTCACTGGATGCCATGGCAGGTGAGAACTTTGCCGGGGTCGTTAAACGTGTTGCACCTTATGTGCTCGAGATGGAAAAGCAGGCACGTACCGTCGATGTTGAAGTCGACTTCCTTTGCCAGGCTGACTGCAACAATATGTTGCCCGGTTACAGTGCAGATATCGAAGTGATCCTGGATGAGAAAACATCCGTGCTGCGCATACCCACCGAAGCGGTGCTTGAGGGTAACAGCGTGCTTGTATTAAGCACAGCTGAAAGGCTCGAGCTCAGGGAAATCACCACGGGACTGAAGAACTGGGAATGGACCGAGGTCACCGATGGCCTGAGTGAAGGTGAAGAGGTGGTGGTGTCTGTCGACCGGGAAGGTGTTGAAGATGGTGTTCTGGCTGCGCGCGATAGCAAGTCGCAGGATGATTAAAGGATGATCGAGCTTCATGACATCCACCGTGATTTCCAGGTGGGTGACCAGGTGGTTCATGCGCTTGATGACGTCAATCTTACAATCCCGTCGGGCGACTATGTTTCCATCATGGGACCCTCAGGTTCCGGTAAATCCACACTGTTAAATTTACTCGGTCTTCTGGATCAACCCAGCTCGGGCACCTATCACCTGAATGGTCAGGATGTGACTTCATTGAGTGACATCGAACATGCCAATGTGCGTAACCGTGAAATCGGTTTCGTATTCCAGATGTTCCATCTGGTGCCCCGGCTCACGGCGGCAGAGAACATCGCCCTGCCCCTGGTGTTGGCGGGGTTGGCGGCAGAGGAACGCAGACCCCGGGTGACCAAGGTGATGGAGGAACTGAATCCTGTCTCTT
>JARFRD010000177.1 GCA_029287435.1 Gammaproteobacteria bacterium | reverse complement strand
GGGCAGACAGTGTTTCATATCCATATGCATTTACTGGGCGGTCGAACCTTGACCTGGCCACCTGGTTAGTTTTTCGGCTTAAATCTACGGTCCAGTTTTACGGGTAATTATCACTGGCAATAATAATTATTCGCAATCAATAATTGATGCATATCAATGATTTGTACGGTTAGATAAGCCAGCTGTATCTAAATGGAACTATTGTAATATTAGTTTAGTCTTATAAGCTTATACTTTTGGTATCCAACATAAGCATTTAACGTCAGGTTTTGGGGAAATGGCAAGACAGGTATTCTTCCTGCTACTTTTATTTATATCGTCGATGGTGTCTGCGGCACCTGATGGTGAAGCGTTGTATCTAAAGCACTGTTCGGCATGTCATGGCAACGACGGCAAAGGCGGCGTGGGTGTGCCGCTGGCGCTGACTTCTTTTCTGAACAGTGTTTCTAATGAGTACCTGACTTCGACGATCAGGCTGGGTCGTCCCGGGCGCATTATGCCGGCTTTCAGCAAGCTAAGCGATGCACAGGTCAAGGCGATAGTGGCACACCTGCGCAGCTGGACAGATGCGCCAGTGATTGCACACGACACCACGCCCGTGAAGGGTAACCCGGAAAACGGTAACAAGCTGTTTGCAACTTATTGTGCGCAATGCCATGGTGAGAACGGCGAAGGTTCTACGGGGACAGGGGTTACATTTTCCCGTAAGCGCGACCTGCCAATCATGGCGCCAGCATTGAATAACACCGGTTTCCTGTCGTCTACGACCGACCAGATGATCAAAGATACCTTGATTTATGGTCGTGAAGGCACGCCTATGACATCTTCACTGGTAACTGGCCTGTCCGAATCCGATATTGATGACCTGGTCAGTTATATCCGTTCGATGGAATCAGACAAGATTGCTGATGGTGATGAGGAAGAGATTACTGAAGATGCGATTGTTGTAGATTCTCCATACACACTTGAAGAAACCGTCGAGAATCTGGAGCAGGCGATTGCTGACCAGAACTTTACCCTGATTCGAAAAGACTTCATTGAGCATGGTTTTGTAGAGGAAGGCAAGGAGAACAAGAAGCAACTGGTGATGCATTTCTGCAACTTCAAGTTTCTGTTTGATGCGCTTGCGCTGGACCCCCGGATAGGCGTTTTTCTGCCATGCAAAATTACTGTAATAGAAAAGGACGGCAAGGTTCAGGTCTCGACAATCAATCCGATGAAGCTGAGCAAGCTGTTTAACAATGCTGAACTCAAGCGGGCGTGCAAGGAAATGACGACTATTTATCAAACAATCCTGGAGGATGCCGTCTTATGATTAAGCATTTGATTCTTTTATTCAGCTTGCTTGTATATTCGGCATATGCGCTGGCGTCACCATTCGCAGCCGTAGTAGCCTCGGATTTGATTATGGCGCGCTCCAAGCAGGATTTTCCCGAGGCTATGCTCACACTTCAGCAGTCAGTCAGCGATCATGGCTACAAGGTAGCACGGGTGCAGCGCATCGATATCGGCCTTACCGGTATGGGTTATAAAACAGACAAGTACCGTGTTGTATTTGTTGGCAAAACAGAGGAGATACAATACCTGGTCGACAAGTACCCTCAGCTGGCTTCATACATGCCTCCAGTGGTGGCGATTTTTGCCGAAGAGGGTGATACCGTTGTGGTGACAGCCCATCCCTTTGTATATGCAGACATGATTGAGGACAAGGAAGACAAGCTGATTTTTGAGCGCTGGGAAAGCGACATCTACTCGGTGTTTAATGATTTCAGCACGGCAGAAGACTAGTGCCTGCTTAGCAGATTATACAAGCAATAAAAAAGCCGGCTCAGCCGGCTTTTTTATTGCTGTTTGAAACCAGGTTCTTATGCGTCACCATCCAGCACTTTATTTTGCATGGCTGCCAGGTACTCATCCATTTCTTCCTGGCTCTTGAACACGCTCATACCTTCGAGTGCCTTGATAATGTCAAATACCTTGCGTACCTGGGGCTGCAGGTTGAGCAGCATGAACTTGCCTTCATGGCTGTCCATCTGTTTCTTCAATTTGAAGATGACGCGCAAGCCGGCACTACTTAAAAACTCGAGTCGCTTCAGATCCATGATGACCATGTGTACTGTCGAGTCTATGTTCTGGTCGATTTTATCCTGCAGTTGAGGAGCGGTATCCGTATCAAGACTACCAGCCAGCGAGATTCGCTTTCCTTCATTGGGTTCAGCGTGAATTTCAATTTCAAGGGGCATACCTGTACTCCCGGTTAGAATGATTTGTTCTGTTTATATCGAATAGCCTAATTATAGTGCTTTGTTACGGTAAAAACATTAGTGTTGCCTTTACGCTCATATGACTGGTCGTCAGTCAGTGATCTCACCAGCTGGATACCCATACCGCCTTCTGACAGGTCATCGCCTGCGCTCGGCCTGCTTGCCTCCAGTGGATTAAATGCGCGTCCAGTATCACTAAAAACCAGTGATATGCTGTTTTCTGTCACGATGAACTCGAGATTGATTGTTATCTCTGTTGAGCTGTCATAGCCATGCCGGATTATGTTGGAGAGTATTTCCTCTGCGGCAAGCTTTAGGTCATGGTGCTGTTCTTCTGTTACTGGTAAGTCTGCAATGTTGTCCGAAAGGAAAGCATAAAGACGGCTGCATTCGCTGGCATCGTTGCGTAATTGAATGGAGTGGTGAGCAATCATTTCTTCATGCATTGCCATATTGAATGACCATTAGCGTGATATCGTCTGACTGCTCGGCGCCATTAACGAATGCTTCAACGTCTTGCATTGTAGCCGTGCCCAGAGATTCGGCTTTGGTTTCCGGGCAGTTACTTACAAAAGCGAGCAAGCGCTCTTCCTCATATTGTTCCCTGGCTGGATTGAACGCTTCGGATATGCCGTCGGTGTACATCAGCAGGCGTGAGCCGGGAGCCAGTTGGTGCGTGATATTCGGGTATTCAACATCGTCCATCAGGCCAAGAGCGAGGCTACCTTCCACCGGTAGTTCGCCACTGGTATCGGACGTCTTGTACAGGGGGTTCATGTGGCCTGCGTTGGCAATGGTCAGTTCTCCGCTGTCGAGATCAAGTGTGCCACAGAGTGCGGTAACAAACATACAGGCGTCATTGTTCTGCGCCAACGCCTGGTTCATGTGTGTGAAGGTGTTACCTGGTGTCAGGCCGTCGTTCATTGCACCTGCGTATAGCGTTACTGCTTTTGCCATAAACAATGCTGCCGGCACACCCTTGTCGGACACGTCACCAATAATAAAATGTAGTTTATTATCATCCTGCTGGAAGTAATACAGATCGCCTCCGACCGAGCGTGCAGGTCGCAACAGAGCATACAGCTGGTAGGTCGCTTCTATTATCGATACAGTGCCACCGCCCGGTACCATGGACATCTGGATGTCTTTGGCAATTTCGATTTCACTTTCGAGTTTTTGTTTTTTTGCCGTGGTTTCCTGCAGGCGATCGATATGTTCCTCGAGAGAATCGCGCATCAGGCGAAAGTCATTGGTGAGTTCACCGATTTCATCATTGCGTTGCGGACGTGGCAGCTTGATATTCAGTCGGCCTTCACCAATGTCTTTGGTGACGCTCGCCAGCCTCGCCAGTGGACTGGTGAGTCGATGCGTTACCGACAGAATGACCATGACGAGGATGATGAGCCCGATGACCGCGAGTGCGGTGATTTTGAGTGTCAGAATCATAATGTCAGAGACAAGCTCTGACTCGGGTATCACGATAACGATTTTCCAGCCTGTGTCGAGCAAGGGTTCGATGGCGACCCAGCAGTCGCCCGGCTTATGGCGGCAGGGAGCATGGAAGTAGGTTGCATGACTGGCAGATTTACTGCTGGTATACACATCCCAGTAATCCCGAATGAATTCTGCTTCGAGCGTGGATTTCAGCTTGAGCATGTTGCGCTGCTTGTCGGGGTGAGCCACGATGATATCGGCTTCAGAAATAATCATGCCGAAACCGGTCTCGCCGATATGAATATTATCAACCAGTTTTTGCAGCCATCCCAGTGAAATGTCGGCTGTTGCAACACCGGCGAAGCGGTTATCGTCGCGTCGCCAGATCGGTGTCGCATAGGTTGTCATCAGGACGTTGCCGCCACCTTCATCCAGGTAGGGTTCGGTCCACACAGGCTTTCTGTTGGACTTCGGCTGCCTGTACCAGTCCCATTCCAGGTAACGATAGCTGTTATCGGCCAGGTTGGCATAGCCATAAGCTTCTTGTTCACGGTAATAATAAGGTGAAAATTCGCCAATGTTTTCATGCAGGACATGAGGTTCGAGTGCCACAGTCATGCCGAAGATGTCAGCATTGGTTTTAAGAAAGGCTTTAATGGCGTCGTGTATTTGAGGCTCGTTGATATCGGCCTTGGTAACCACGGAAGCAAGCGAGTCTGCATTGGTGGCGACAGTGGTGAATACGGTTTCGATTTCACGCACGGTCGATGAGGCGGTCGCGCGAGCCAGTTCGCCGATATATTCCTCGAGCAGGTTGCGTGAGAGGAAGTAATTCGCGCCCAGTACCGTAACAAATACGAGTGTGCCAAACAGGATGATGCCGGCGCTGATGCGCGTGGCGAGGCTTCTGAATCGTTTTCCTTTATTGTTCACCAGAGTATCCTGAATTGCATAGGCATAAATTGTACAGTGCGTCTGTCAATTAACAAGCAATCCCGAATGAATCGCCTGGCTAGAACTTGTGTATATAGCCAACCGTGGCGCTGAGCTGTTGAGTGGTACTGTCTGGCTCCACGATTGAAATCGTGGTGGAGCCATTTGAGATGGTTTTGACATTACTGCGACCAAAGTTCCATGTTGTATAGCGCAGGCCAAACTGGAAAGCGCCATTGGCGGTATAAGACATTCGATAATTGATAGCACTGTTGAGTCCGACGCCATTCCCAAGGTCCAGCACGGGTTCACCATAACCGGCATTACCCAGGTCGACCATGATAGTGCCGTTCCTGGTCATGAGTACGCCCAGGTCAACGAAAACTTTATGCCTGGGTCTGGCGTAGACAGATATTTGCCCGCCTGCTTCGAAGCTCCACCACTGGTACTGTTCAAACAGTCCGGAGACACCGTTGCTGGGCTGAATGCTTCTGTCCCATTGTTGCCAGTAGGCCTTGGCGTAGAGTTCGCCCTGACCGTTGACAGGCGCCCAGCTGAGTCTATAGAGCAGGCGATAAATCGTTTCATCGGTTTGTGTCTGGTGAGGCTGCCCGGACTGGGTTTGGCCGTCGTAATCCACGCGCCCGCCATAGAGACTGAATTCAACGGTATTGCTGATTGTTCGCAGTGGATGGGAAGCTGACAGGGTCAGGCCCGGTAGAAAACCGATTTCGGTGTTGAGGGTGGCACCGGAAGTATCAACCTCTTCGTAATTAAAATACATCAGGTCTGCTGATACGCCCACATCAATCGCATTGGCTGCACAAGACACCACGCCACTGGATGTGTAAAGTAACTGGGCAATTAAATTACGTGATTGCATAGATAGATTTTAGAACGCATAAAAAAGCTTGGGCATGCCCACGCTTTTTTTGCAACTATGTTTTTAACTGCTGACTAGGGCCAGTTAGCTGTATACAGC
>JARFRD010000160.1 GCA_029287435.1 Gammaproteobacteria bacterium | reverse complement strand
TAACCGATGTTGCCGAAAAGTTCCGCGCTGAATCTGTCGAAGAGATGGGTCACGCTGAACGGATAATAAGTCGCATGCTGGCCCTGGGCGTTGCACCGAACGCATCTCAATTGCGTCCGGTGCGCCTGGGGCAAAATTTGCAGCAACTGCTGGAAATTGACCATGCATTCGAAAACGAGCTGGTAAAGCTATATACTGATGCGTCATCGCATTGTGCGAGAGCAGGTGACCAGGAAAGCCGCCTGTTTTTTGAAGCACTACTGGGTGAAGAGCAAGAGCATGCAAGGGAACTGTTGCAATGGATTGAGAAATTGCAACAATAAATACTCGCGCTTAGTATTCATCCAGACTGGAGATCAGTAATGAGTCATCAGTGGCAAGAACGCAACCGGCCAGCGCGTCTGGAAGGACGCTATGAATTTAAGGACTACAGTACCTTGCGTGATTTTCTCGACAGGGCTGCTGAGTTGTCTGAAAAGGAAGAGCTGTATCCAGACATGGGCTTCGGCCGCGATTATGTAAACATCACTATACATGTTGACGAGGGTCACGACGAGCTGAGTGAAAAACAGCACCAGTTTGCTGAACAGCTTGATAACCTCGCTGAACAATTCATCACTGAGATCTGACCATATGCCAATTATTGCCGTTGTTGGCAACAAAGGTGGGGCCGGGAAAACGACACTGTGTGTCAATCTGGCCGCAGGAATTTCAAGATCAAACAGCATCGCCGTGATAGATGCTGATCCACAAGGCTCATCACTGCAATGGCGAGCCATCGCTGGCGATAACGTAAACTTTCCTGTTTATGCGCCAACATTTTCATTACGTGATCAGGCTACAAAATACTCGACCAAGAACGATTATGTCCTGATTGATTGTCCGCCTTCGGTTCATGCTCCGCAGACGGTATCTGTGCTGGAATTTACCGATATCGCCCTGATACCTGTTCAGCCTTCGCCAGTCGATCTGTGGGCAACGGTGCACATCGAGAAAGCCATCAATGAGGCTCGCGAAGTTAATCCATCGTTAAAGGCATTATTGGTCATCAATCAGCTTGAATCACGTACGACACTTTCAAAACTTGTACGTGAAGTCCTCAACGAAATTGCATTACCTGTCGCTGAAACGGCTGTGCGCCGTCGTGCGATTTACCGTAATAGTGCGTTAGAGGGAAAGAGTGTATTTAACGTCGGAAAACGTGGCGCCGATGCCGTAGACGAACTCGAATCACTGATAAAAGAGGTAATAAAAGAATGAGCACAACCGATAAGACCAAAAGCAAATTGCTCGATTCCATGCGCATGAGCAAGGGTGGCGTTAGCGAAACACCAGCACAGGAAACAACAAGCGCACCAGCCAAGCCGGCTTCTACAAAGAAAGCTAAAACTAAAAAAGCTGCAGCGAAAAAGCCGGCGGCGAAAAAGGCAACATCTAAAAAACCTGTTAGCAAGGCTCCAGCCAGGTCGAAAACGGTTGCTACAGACGCATTTCAGAGTAAAGGGCGTGTATGGCCTGACTAGTGATTTAACTATCTACAAAAGTCTATGTATTTTGAATCAGTAATCGATTAAAATATATGGCTTATTGATTTGATAGTTTTGGCGTTTGCCAGGAGACAGATAACATGTCATCTGTAGATCCCGATACTTTAACACCTCCAGTGGCATCAACAGATTATCTGATACGTCACGCCACCCTCAGACAGCTACAGGTATTTGAAGCGATTGTAAGGCTCGGTAGCTTTACACGCGCAGCCGAAGAACTTTTTCTCACCCAGCCCACTGTTTCGATGCAGACGCGCAAACTGGCCGATACCATGGGGCTGGCTCTGTTCGAACACGTGGGCAGGAATGTAAAACCCACTGAAGCAGGTGAGGAGCTGTATCAGGCGTGCCAGAACCTGTTCTCGACGCTCTCCAATCTCGAGATGAAAATTAATGACATCAAGGGCCTGCGCAAGGGCAAATTGCGTATGGGTGTCATTACCACTGCCAAGTACCTGGCACCCGAGCTGCTGGGCCAGTTCAGCAAGTTGTATCCGGGTATCGATTTCTCACTCAAAGTGACCAACCGTGAACGCATCATCGAGCGCATGCACGCCAACCAGGATGATCTCTACATCACTGGTTATGTACCTCGAGATGAGCTCGAAGTCGAGGCAATCCCTTTAGCGCCCAATCCACTAGTGATCATTGCGCCCGGTAATCACCCGCTGGCAAACAAGAAACACATAAGCCTGGAAGAAGTCAGTAAGGAACCATTTATCATGCGTGAACCGGGTTCCGGTATCCGTGACTACGCCATCAAGTTGTTTGCCAATCATGGGCTACAACTCAACACCAGGATGGAATTAGGCAGTAACGAAGCGATCAAACATGCCGTTGTGGGTGAGCTGGGACTGGCCGTGGCATCACTGCATACCATGACACTGGATGGGCAGGGTACTGCAGTGAAGATACTCGATGTCGAACATTTCCCGATTATGAGATATTGGTACCTGGTCTATCCGAAAGGCAAAGAGCTGTCACTGGTCGCGCGAACATTTCTCGAATTCGCCAGTGAATGTAAACTCGAATTCCATGATCGTATGGAAAAACTGTGGCCGGGCCTGATGGATTTGGTCGAGAAACCGAACAAGGAAGATGTCTACCAGAGAAATATCGGTAAAGGATAATAATGCTTCGTAGTTGATAACAATAATAAAGGTGAGTGATGCAACTGCTGAATGAGTTTAATAGAAATACGGTACGTGGAGATATCTTCGGTGGTATCACTGCTGCGGTGATCGCACTGCCGATGGCACTGGCTTTCGGCGTAGCATCCGGCGCCGGTCCTGCAGCAGGGCTTTATGGTGCGATACTGGTAGGGCTGTTCGCTTCTGTGTTTGGTGGCTCGCCAACCCTGATGTCGGAACCGACAGGTCCGATGACTGTAGTATTTACTGCTGTGATTGCAAAACTGATCGCTTCAGATCCAGTAAATGGCATGGCGATGGCTTTCACTGTTGTCGTCATGGCCGGCGCATTCCAGATACTGTTCAGTATCATGAAACTCGGCAAGTACGTCACACTGATGCCTTATAACGTGGTATCAGGTTTTATGTCCGGTATCGGTATCATCCTGATCGTACTTCAGCTTGGCCCACTGATAGGTCATGCAACACCTCCCGGTGGTGTAGTCGCTGTGCTGGAGAGTCTTCCACAGTTGTTAGCAGATATTCACGTCAATGAAGCCATACTCGCAGTGTTGACGATTGGAATGCTTTATCTCACCCCGGGCCAGATCAAGCGATATGTACCACCACAGTTGCTGGCTTTGCTTGTTGTCTCGGTCGTTTCTATCCTGTTGATGGGTGACCAGGACATACGACGCATTGGTGAGATCCCTACAGGCCTGCCTGATTTACAGTTACCCGTATTCAGTATCGAACAGTGGCAGATCATGTTTGTCGATGCCATTGTGTTAGGTGTGCTGGGATGTATTGATGCGCTTTTGACTTCAGTTATTGCAGACAGCCTGACACGCCAGCGACATAATTCAGACAAGGAGCTGCTAGGTCAGGGCATAGGTAATATTATGTCGGGCCTGTTTGGTGGTCTTCCTGGAGCAGGTGCGACTATGGGAACTGTCGTCAGTATCCAGGCAGGTGCACGTAGTGCCTGGTCAGGAATCGTCAGGGTTAGTTTGCTTGTCATCGTAGTGCTGTGGGCAGCCGATCTAACGGCGAATATTCCGCTGGCTGTGCTGGCCGGTATTGCTTTCAAGGTGGGTGTCGATATCATCGACTGGGGCTTCCTCAGACGTGCGCATGTGATGTCGGGCAATGCGGCATTCATCACCTATGGTGTTATCCTGCTCACTGTATTCGTCGATCTTATTGTCGCTGTCGGAATTGGCCTCTTCGTGGCCAACATCTTCACGATTATGAAGTTGTCGACATTGCAGGAATCAAATGTCAGGGCAATCAAGACCGCGGCAGATGCTGAAGGTCTGGATTTCTCAGAGCGAGAACTTGAACTGCTCAAGTCGTCGAATAGAGAAATACTGCTGCTTTACATGCGCGGTAGTATGATCTTTGGAACCTCACGCGTCATCAGTCGACGTAACTCGGACGTCAAGGAACGCAAGACCCTGATCGTAGATTTGTCGGAAACGATTCATCTGGGTGTGTCGGCGTCATTGGCACTGGAAGCGTCTATTCTGGATATGCTGAGAGCCGGACGCCAGGTACTGGTCGTGGTCAAACATGATCAACCATACAAACGCCTGAGGACCATGGGAATAGTTGACCGCATACCTGTCGATAATTTCTTCGAAGATCGTGCCAACGCATTACATCATGCCATCTATGGAGAACCTATTATCTCTGAAGAGGAGATAGTCGAAGAGGAGATGGAGGAAGTTGCAGCCCTGGATGCCGAAAAGAAAAAAGAGGGAATTGACGCAACAGAGAAGGACGATGCGGAAGAATCAGGTGGTCGCAAGCACGACTGATTGCCTTCTACAGCTTTTTAAACTTGATGATTTTGGCACCATTTGCCGGCAGTTCTGAATCTCTGTAGTGTGAATCAGCAGCGTTAAGCGCCTGGTTGAATTCATTGATAAGACGAACCTGCGTATCGCGCGCACCTTCAGTGTAATAGATTACTTCACACGACACCGGTGAGTCCAGCGCATCGCGTTGCCGGTTTTGCCTAAACTGCCATGCAAGCAGAATGATGCGACCTCCCGTATTGTCCTGGTGTGCGTAGCTGAGACTGTCGACGAATATTATTTCGTGTTCTGTAATGACGGCAAGTACCAGTAAAGAGCGGATCGGTATGAACACGCAGTCAAGCTCGCTCCTAGTGAGTAGCGTATGTGCGAGATTATACAGTGGTGCAGGAATACGGGTAGAGTTACGATCGATCTCGTCGGGCAGGAAGAATGTCTCTGTTACCCTTTTTACCATTAGTCATTTGGATCCAGGTTGGGATCCCAACCGAGTTCACGAGCGCGGGCTATTGCCCGGTCATTGATTTCCTTGTGTCTGGCCATCAGGTCTTCAGGTAGATTCGACACCATGCAACCGTACTTGTCCCATTCGGCCTGTACTTGTGCATTGATTGCTGCGATTTGACCATGTGCCCAGCCAACACATTTCTGGTCTTCGGGTAGAATGCCAAATAACCATGCATCTTTAATGATGCCGCCGATATAAGTCATACCGCCGTATTCGTCATCGTCGATTCCAACGTAAGTCTGGCTTGTCATAATTTCAAATCATTGCGAGAAGGTTTATATTTGATGATAGCAGATTCAAAAATCTGTTTAACATCGAATCAACATCGTATTCAGAACACCAGGTTGAGCATCACAATACTGACTACAAGGAAGAGTATAGTCATGATACTGCCGGCACGCATAAAGTCACGAACGCTATAGCCTGCTGGTCCCATGATCAACGCGTTTACCTGGTGTGTCGGTATCAGGAAGGAGTTTGATGTTGCTATTGCTACTGTGAGTGCAAACAGTGCCGGGCTGGCTCCAACCCCGATAGCAATATTAACTGCCAGTGGAACCAGCAGTACTGTTGCGCCGACATTCGACATTACCAGGGTAAAAAAGGTTGCGAGGACTGCAATTGAGGACTGGATAACCCAGATTGGCATGTCGCCAACATGCTGTATCACATAGTCAGCAATCCAGCGTGCAGTTCCGGATGTCTCGACAGCCAGGCCCAGTGGAATCAGTGAAGCAAGTAAGAATACAGTCTTCCAGCTGACCGCTTCGTATGCTTCTTCAATATTAAGTACTCCTGACAGGATCATGCCGATTGCTCCCGTGAGAAGTGCAATTGATAGCCGGGTCTCGGTAAAAAGGATAAGTGAAAGAGCAAGAGCGAAGAATAAGGCTGCCCAGGTGACTTTTTGTGGTCGAAGTTCTTCGTGTGGATACTCAGTCGTCACGACAACAAAGTTTTTATCCTTTTCTATACGCTGTAGTGCATCCCAGGGGGTATGTACAACCAGCGCATCGCCGGCCAGGAAAGGTATGTCCCGAATCTCGTCACCTTCACCCAGAGTTTTTCCCTGGCGATGCAATCCAATCAGGGCAAGACCGTAGGTCTTGCGTAACCAGACTTCACGTGCAGTTTTTCCAATCAGGTTTGAACCTGGTGGAATGACGACTTCAGCGATACCCGATTTGAGTGCCGACAGGTCATCCGCGAAACTGCGCAACATACGACGCTGCTTCAGATCAAAGGTTTCAACAAAATGTGCAATGTTGTCGGGGTCAGCAACAACGCCAAGTACCATTTCCGCACTAATCTCGGTATCGCGGTCGATCGTACCAGGTCCAATCATACTGACAGACCCGGGCCGTTTTATTGCTACGATCCGAATTCTGTATTGTTCTTCAATATCATCGAGTTTCTTGCCGATCAGGCTGCTCTCTTTCAGCACGACCAGTTCAGAAATGAAGTAGCGGAGGCCATAAACTTTATGAAAGTAGCTCAAGGTTGAAGAACTACGCGTCGCTACATCATTTTCGTTAGCCGGTAATACGTAACGACCGGCAATAACAAAGTACAGGATCCCCGTCACCACCAGCGCAATACCTACAGGTGTCACATCGAACAGCTGGAAAGCTTCCATTTGCTGAGATGCGTCCAGGGTTTTGTTAGATGTGGCGATGAGGTCATTGAGCAGAATAAGCGGGCTGGAGCCGACCATGGTCATGGTTCCACCCAGAATCGCGGTAAATCCCATCGGCATCAGCAAACGTGACATCAAAATACCGGTTCGTGCCGATATTCGCGCTACGACTGGCAGGAACAATGCAGCTGCTCCTACATTCTGCATGAATGAAGATATTATTCCGACGGAAGCGGAAATGATCGGGATGACGCGGTTCTCGGTATTACCACCAATTTTCAAAATGCCTACCGCGACGCGTCCCATAATGCCGGTTTTGTCGAGACCGGCACCAATGATGATCACCGCGATAATAGAAATCACGGCGTTGGAGGCAAAACCGTCAAACAGGTGAGTAGTATCAACCAGTCCTTGCTGCAAACCCATAACCGGGGCAAGAAAGTCACTGAGCCCAAGCAGCACCATGATACTGATTGCCGCCACATCAACTTCAACAATCTCAAACACAAACAGGTAGATGGTAAGCAGCAGGATGTTGCACACCCAGGCGATTTCAATTGTCGGTACGATACTATCGAGCCAAAGACCCGCAAGTATAAAAAGCATCGCCGCGATCCATTTTTTGGATTTGATCAGTCTGGATGCGATGCCACCTGTTTCAGTTTGGCTGTCCAACGTTTGTGCCTTCATCGATTTTTTATACTCTTGATTTGTTACCAGCAAGATGCCTGTAAAGACGTTTTTACATTGGCGATCGGGGTAACGTTAACCTGTTTCGGTTTGTCCAGGAGTGAGTTTTGTCCTGTCAATTGAGAATCGTCGCAGGATTCACCAGGGTGTTACAGGGGGGGGTAATTCGCTGTTTTGATTACTCATTTTGGGTGAAGAACTTTATCAGGAATGTGTTGCTATAACCCTATACACAATTGGGTATGTGATCTCTTGTATTATCAGTAACTTGCGAGATTATCAGGCATGGTTGTGATAAAAATGCAGGCTTTGCGGTATATCAGGCAGTAATTTAGATAAATCAGCATTACATGGTCAGTTTTCCCACTAATTATTCCGGGCTCCCTGGTCAACCCAGAGCTTTAACTGCATGATTTCGTCAGCACTGAGCGCTATGTCCTTGTCATGCATAATCTGACGTAATTGACCTGCTCGGCCCTCAGCCATCATATTCAGGATACTTCGCTTACTGTCTCCTGCAATGACAACGGGACCATAAATCGTGCCCTCCATGAGTGAGTCGTAAGACCCCATTTTCAGTCCTGTTTTCATGTAGCCAAGACCATGAGGCGGGATATGGCACTTCTGGCACTTGTCATTGAGCATAGGTTCGATATCGTTCCGGTAGCTAACCTGTTGCGAGGCGCAGCCTGCAAAGAACAGTATCAATGTGATAACAGGAAGGCTTTGGTTAAAAAGTTTCATTGCAACCCGGCACGAAGTCGTTCTTCACATGGTTCGGATAAAGATTTTTGTATGGCAAGTTGTGTCGAGTGGATTTCGTGATGCCAGTCTCTCTCTTCGTTGATGGAAGCAATGCGCTCAATCCGGTCAAATGTTGTGCCAAATTCCTTGAGCAGGTTTTCTTTTACGAGCGAGACGCCAAGAACGGGTGGTATGAAAAATCCGGGTTCAATGTTTGCCTCGTACCGCAGATTTGTACGGTCATCATCAAGTGATGTAATTTTCCAGGTCGCTTTACCCGAATCAAAATCGCTCATCTCGGGAACAAGCCTTGCCTGTATTTCACCCGAGCTCAGGACGCTGATGATATCGACGCGCTCAACTTCGCGACAAAACATCGGCAGACAACAAAGTAGTCGGGTACGAACACGGACGCCATCCTCGTCTGGACTGAGAATCTCGCTTTCTATAATCGATGGATTCAATCGGTATACATGCATGACGTCGATCAGTACGTCACGCACATAATGCGAGTTAACACTGAGTTCCTGGCTGACGTGGATGCTATAGATGCCATCTTTTTCGCTTACCTGAATCTTTCGAGTCGTGATGTCAGCCGTCGCAAGCTTGAAAAAAGAAAATGCACAAAAAAATAGTACGAGTCGTATACCCGAAAGAATGATGAAATTACGCAGGTGTAACCGTGTAGCATGGGACATATCCATCTCCCTCCGCTGTGTAACGGTACAGTTATATTCGTTTGGCCTTTGTTTTGTTTATTATGTGGCCTGTTTCCTGCAAGGATCCGATTCATTATAAGAACCTGTACCATAGAAACAACAAAAAATTAAGTATATTGAAGAAACAGAGACTCATATCTGCAGTATTCAGCTACAGGTGTATTGTCAGATGTCTGAGTAAAATTGCTTTTAAGCATGAAAAAACAGGATGTTGTATGCCTGGCTTATTTGCTGGTCACTTTGTGTTCAAGATTAAACATTTAAAACGACTTGCTGTGAATATGTCATCGTCATGCAAATCATGTCGATTTGGCGGTATTCATCTGACAGGGTGTAAAAGCAGCGAAATGATCTGTCATGATTGCAGAAATACAGCCTAACAAATGCGCCATCTATTTGATTTATATCCAGAAAAAAAATCAATAATGCGGTAATTTCTTACCTTTCACTCACCAGGATTGTGTGTCAATGGATAAAAACAGATTACTGACAGTATCTCTGCTTGTTATCTCAACATTAAAGTTTGCAGCAGTAACAGCCGAGGACAGGGTTGCGCCTGAAGAAAAAAAAACAAGGCCAAGCATGAGTCACTTCAAGAA
>JARFRD010000118.1 GCA_029287435.1 Gammaproteobacteria bacterium | reverse complement strand
CCCCCCCCCCCCCCCCCCCCCCCCCCCCCCCCCCCCCCCCCCTCCACCCCCCCCCCCCCACCCCCAACTACACTACGGCGAAGTCGTCGGCAGCGTCAGATGTGTATAAGAGACAGGCTCGAATGCGAGCGCGATATCATTGCGCAACTGCTCAATATTCCCCGCGCAGTCTTCAACATGCTTGCGCTGCTGTTGCCAGGTATTCAGCGCAAAGGTCTTGAGCCCGCTGAAACTGAAATCCAGCCCTGGCCGGTCGGTCATCGGTCTGGGAAAGGTAAATGCACCAGGCCTGCCTGACTGGGCAGCCTGCGCCAGCACGGGTCCTCCCGGGTAACCCATACCCAGCATTTTTGCCGTCTTGTCGAACGCTTCGCCCGCTGCATCATCCAGGCTCTGACCAATAATTTCGTAATCACCGATAGCGCGCACGTGTGCCAGCAGTGTATGCCCGCCCGACACCAGCAGCGCCACGAACGGAAACTCGGGCGCTTTGTCTTCCAGCAACGGTGCCAACAGGTGGCCTTCCATGTGATGCACCTCTACCGCGGGTATATCCAGTGCCCAGGCCAGGCTGCGCGCTACTGCTGCGCCGGACATTAATGCGCCTATCAGGCCCGGCCCTGCGGTGTATGCAACTGCATCGAGCTGCGATTTGTCAATTCCGGCCTGTGCGAATACGTCCTCGGCCAGGGGTAACAGGTAACGTATATGGTCACGTGAAGCCAGTTCCGGCACCACACCACCATATTCAGCATGTAACTCGACCTGACTGTGCAGCACATGCGCACGCAAACCACGCTCACTGTCATAGACAGCGAGACCGGTTTCATCGCAGGAGCTTTCGATTCCGAGAACAATCATTGGGATTTGAGTAATTTACGTAATATTTCGTTTTGTACGATAGCGACAAAGTGATATATAATACCCGGCTTACCGCGATATTTGCGAATAACTTATACCCCCCTGACGAACAGGGATTTTTAGGAAAGGTTTTATGCCAGCAATTCGAGTTAAAGAAAACGAACCATTTGACGTTGCTCTGCGCCGTTTCAAGCGCTCCTGTGAAAAAGCAGGTGTACTGACTGAAGTTCGTCGCCGTGAAGCTTATGAAAAGCCCACTGCAGAACGCAAGCGCAAAGCTGCTGCTGCCGTTAAAAGACACCTGAAAAAGCTGTCTAAAGAACGCGGTCGCATGGCTCGCTCCCCCCACCAGCGCCGTCGCTAATACCCGCTCTCATCCATGAGTAGCGCCCTGAAAGAACAGATCCAGGACGCCATGAAAACCGCCATGAAAAGCGGTGATAAAGAGCGCCTGGCTGTCGTACGCCTGATGCTGTCTGCGATGAAACAGGTCGAGGTCGATGAACGCATCGAACTCGATGATGATCGCGTACTCGGCATTCTCGACAAAATGGTCAAGCAGCGCCGTGAATCGATCAGCCAGTACGAACAGGGTGGTCGTGACGATCTCGCCAGCAAGGAAAAAGCTGAAATCGATGTGATTGCGGATTTCCTGCCGCAGCCGCTGAGTGAAGAAGAAATCGAAACCATCATCAACCAGGCGATCAGCCAGACAGGTGCCGAGTCGATGAAAGATATGGGCAAGGTGATGGGTATCGTCAAACCCCAGATTACCGGACGTGCCGACATGGGCGCAGTCAGTGGTAAAATCAAGACCCTGCTGGGCTAGTTAAAAACATCCACCGGCATGGCAGCTGAACTCAAAAACGACCGATTCATTCGCGCCCTTCTGCGCCAGCCCGTTGATAAAACCCCGATCTGGATCATGCGCCAGGCAGGTCGCTATCTGCCGGAATACCGTGAGGTACGCGCCCAGGCCGGTGATTTCATGACTCTGTGCAGCACACCGGAACTGGCCTGCGAAGTAACCCTGCAACCTTTACGCCGCTTCGAACTGGATGCCGCCATCCTGTTCTCGGATATCCTGACCATACCCGATGCCATGGGCCTCGGGCTGTACTTTGAAGAAGGCGAAGGCCCCAAATTCAAATCACCGGTCAGCACTGCTGCCGATATCGAAAAGATCGGCATCCCCGATCCCGAACAGGAATTACGTTACGTCATTGATGCTGTGCGCCTGATTCGTAGTGAACTCGATGGCAAGGTCCCATTGATCGGCTTTTCCGGTAGCCCGTGGACACTGGCAACCTACATGGTCGAGGGCGGCAGTAGCAAGGCCTTCTCCAAAATCAAATCCATGCTGTTTGCCGAGCCTGACTCAGCTCACCTGTTATTAAGCAAGCTTGCCGACTCGGTAGCAGTCTACCTGAATGCCCAGATTGAAGCCGGCGCCCAGGCCGTGATGGTATTCGACAGCTGGGGTGGCGCTCTGTCTGATCCACATTTCAAGGCTTTCTCGCTGGCTTACATGCAACGCATCGTTGACCAGCTTCATCGCGAATATGACGGCAAACAAATCCCGGCCATTCTGTTTACCAAGGGCGGTGGTCTGTGGTTAGCGGAACTCGCAGCTACCGGCTGCGATGCGCTCGGCCTCGACTGGACCATGAGCCTTTCTCGCGCGCGTGAACTTGTTGGCGACAAGGTTGCGCTACAGGGCAACATGGATCCTGCGATCATGGCGACCAATCCAGCAACGATTGAGAAGGAAGTTGCACGCATTCTTGCCGATTTTGGCAATGGCAACGGCCACGTATTCAACCTCGGCCACGGCATCACACCAAATATTGACCCGGATAATGTTGCCGCCCTGGTTGAGGCTGTGCATACCCTCAGCGCTCAATATCATCAATAAAAGCCTTCCGTTGCCTTTTCCTGCTTTAAGATATAATCACCTGTAAAAACGGGTGACTATTCGCATGCGTTCAGGCAAGCGTTTTCACAATCAGTCAATTCTCCCAGCAATACCCGTACTGCTCCTTGTTTCGCTTGCCTGTGTGATTGGTATGTCTGTCACAGATATAACCTATGCAGCTCAGGCCCGGGTAGAAGAAAACCGACCAAAAGTCGGTCTCGTGTTAAGCGGTGGCGGCGCTCGTGGTTTTGCCCATATCGGTGTACTGAAAAAACTCGAAGAACTGAATATACCCATCGACTACGTGGTCGGCACCAGCATGGGTTCCATCGTCGGCGGTTTGTACGCACTTGGATTAACGCCGGATGAGATTGAAGATGGCGTTAAAAATATCGAGTGGGACCTGGTATTCAACGACTACGCCAAACGCGAGTTCCGTTCCTTCAGGCGCAAGCAGGATGACTATCTGTTTACCAGTCAGCATCGTATTGGCGTTAGCGAGAAAGGTCTGCAACTGTCTCCAGGCCTGATCGAAGGCCAGCATATAGAAGTGGCTCTCGACCGTCTCGCTCACCCCGGCTTTCACATCACCGATTTTGACCAGTTGCGTATACCGTACAGAGCCATCGCTACAGATATCGAAACCGGTGATGCCGTTATTCTTGGTGAAGGCAACCTGGCCAAGGCCATGCGTGCCAGCATGTCGATCCCAGGCGCACTGCCACCCGTCAAACATAATGGCAAATTGCTGGTCGACGGCGGCATAGGTAATAACGTACCTATTGATGTTGCGCGCGACATGGGCGCAGACATTGTTATCGTGGTTGATGTCAGCGCACCCCTGGCTACCAAGGACAACCTTAGCTCGAGCTTCGCTGTTACCGGCCAGCTGACCACTATCCTGACCCGGCGTGTTGCAGATCTACAGATCAAAACCCTGCATAACTATGATGTTCTGATTGTGCCCGGTCGTGAGGATCTTTCTTCAGCAAGTTTTAATGAATATGCTGCATTAGTTCAGGAAGGAACTGATTCTGCCAATCGTCATCTTGATGAGTTAGAAAACCTCTCGCTGAATGCCGGCGAATATCAATACTATCGCTCCAGCCTGCGTGACGTTATACGACACACTCCAGTGATTGATGCCGTTGAAGTCAAGAACCAGACGAGGCTCGATAACGAAATTATTTCACGCATGATCAATCAGCAGCTGGGCAAGCCTCTTGATGTCGAACAACTGGAGCGTGACCTGCTGGCTATTTACGGACTGGACCTCTCCAGTACGGTTGTCTACGATCTTGTTATGCATGAAGACAAGACGACCCTCGTCATCTACGTGCGCAAGCGTGAATGGGCACCAAATTACCTGCAGATCGGATTTACCTTACGTACTGAATTCGACATTGGCGCCAACGCCAACTTTGATTTCGTCTACACCAATCCTGCGATAAACAGGCTCGGCGGTGAATTCCGCGCCACCGCTGCGGCAGGGAGTGAACCACGATTGACTGCGGGTATTTATCAACCCATCGACAAACACCTTAACTTTTTTGTATCTGCTGACGCAGGATTTCTGACAACCTTATTCCCGGTTGTCTCCAATAATAACAACGTTGATAACGTATTGCGTTTCCACAGGAATATTATCGATCTGTCAGTTGGACGTATTTTTGAACGCCACAGTGAATTACGCCTCAGCCTGTTCAGAAGTGTCGGTAGAACGAAAACCATTGTTGGCCAGAGCCCAAATGTAGATAGCGACTTCGACGAAGGTGGTTTATCCGTAAGACTGTTGACCGATACACAGAACAATGTCGATTTTCCAACGCGTGGCGTTTACGGCAAACTGCAATGGCGAGGCAACAGGGAAGACATCGGTGCAGACCTTGATTATGACCAGGTAATGTTCGAGCTTGGCGTCTCTGGCACGTGGGGCAAAAACACAATCCACGGCCGAACCATTCTCGAAACCACCGTGGACGAAAATGCACCGTTTAATGCCCTGTACAGGCGCGGTGGCTTTTTTGAAGTCTCCGGCACCATCGATCGTGAGCTCAGTGGTCAGCATTTCAGTTTTATCGGGGGTGCAATTTATCGCCGCCTGGGCAATATCAGCCTGTTGCCAATGTATGCCGGGGTAACACTGGAGGCCGGCAATGCCTGGGATAACAGGGATGATGCCAGTTTAAGCAACAGCATTTTCGCTGGCAGTGCATTTATTGGCGCAGATACCTTCCTTGGTCCGGTGTACCTGGCTTATGGCATCAATGATGCGAATGACTCGTCGATCTATTTTTACCTGGGACGGCGCTGGACACACGATTAGCCCTGCGCGCTGTAAAACAGATCAAAGCTAGAATAACTGTTCCGGGATAGGCGTGCTATTGTCGCCGGGTGTAATCGGTGTTTCGGTTACAGTTTCTTTGACGCCCGGCGCGTTCTCGCTTCTGAAAATTTCGAATACCGTCTCCGCATCCTTGTCTGTAGCAAGCTCACCGGTTTGTGCGTTGATCTTCACTGTAACCAGCCCCCTGGGACGTGGCATCTGCTTCTCGGGCTTGCCGGCCAATGCCGTGCGCATAAAATCGATCCAGATCGGTAAGGCTGCGCTGGACCCGGTTTCCTTACTGCCGAGCGGTTTCAACTGATCAAAACCAATCCAGGTAATGGCGACCAGGTCAGGATTGTAACCATTGAACCAGGCATCACGCTGGTCATTGGTGGTACCGGTTTTCCCGGCGATATCACTGCGGCCAAGGGCTTTTGCACGCACACCCGTACCGCGCAATATCACATCCTTGAGGATCGAATCCATCTGGTAGACCAGTCGCGGTTCCAGTGTCTGTTCAGCCTGTTTTGGCAGCCTGGCCAGCGGATTTTCTTCACCCGAGACTGATGGCTTGCTCCAGCGCCTGTCGTTGAGCACACAACGTACGCAAGCCACAACCGGGTCTGCTTCATAAAGCACTGTACCGTCAGCATCCTCGATACGATCAATCACATAAGGCTCTATCAGGTAGCCGCCATTGGCAAACACAGCATAACCACGCGCCTGCTGCAATGGGCTAACCTCGGCGCTACCAAGCGCCAGTGACAGGTCGCGACGCAATTCTTTTTCATTGAAGCCGAACTTGCTCGCATAACGCGTGGCATGGCGAATACCGATGCTGTTCAGAATACGAATGGAAACCAGGTTACGCGACTTGTACAGGGCCATACGCAAGCGCGTTGGCCCAAAGAACCTGCCACTGTAATTTTCAGGTCGCCAGCTGGCTTCAAGGGCATCATCCTCGAATACGACCGGCGCATCGTTAATCAACGTGGCCGGAGTCATGGATTTGGCCAGTGCCGCTGAATAGACATACGGTTTAAAGCCCGAGCCTGCCTGTCGCTTTGCCTGCACAGCACGGTTGAACTTGCTGTACTGGAAGTCAAAACCACCGGTCAAGGCTTCGATAGCACCATCATTAGGCGATATGGCTACAATAGCGGCCTGTGCTTCCGGCACCTGGCCCAGTTCCCATTCACCCGGTTTTTTCTCTACAACCCAGATCACATCACCCGGTTTGACCACATCCTCAACAGTCTCGGGTGCGTCACCAATCCTGTTTACACTGATATAAGGTTTCGCCCATTTCAGGCCTTCGAAACCCATCGTGTGCTCGCTGCCATCCTTAAGTGCAAATCGCACTTGCTGCACCGTGGTAGTCGTCATTTCGACGGCAGCTTCACTGTCAGTTTTTTCTGCATCCGCCGCTACCGGTTTTGGCACGGCTACCTGTGCCGTGTCGATGGATAGTACGATCGCAGGTTTGAACTTGCTGTAATTACGATCATCTTTCAGCTGCTGGTACAGTTCTGTCGTTGGCTCATCATCATACACCTGGACATGACGTATCACTCCACGGTAGCCATGCCTGCGATCATAGGCCACGAGGCCATTCCAGATGCTTTCATTGGCCGCTTGCTGCAGACGGTCTTTTACCGTCGTATAAACACTAAGTCCGCGCGTGTAAGCCTCGTCGCCAAATTGTTCGACGATCTGCTTGCGCACCATCTCATTTATATAATGTGCACTCACCTGCACATTGCCACGATGAAGCACAGCCGAGACTGGTGTCTCTTTCGCAATTTCATACTCTTCTTCAGTAATGAAATCCAGTTGGCGCATGCGCGACAATACGTAGTTGCGCCGGGTAACCGCTCGTTCGGGATTGACAATCGGGTTGTAACGCGAAGGCGCTTTTGGCAAGCCGGCTATCATGGCAATTTGTGGCAAGGTCAGTTCATCAAGCGTAGTACCGTAGTAAACCTGTGCAGCTGCAGCAACACCATATGAGCGGTTGCCGAGATAGATTTTATTCAGGTAAAGCTCAAGAATTTTTTCCTTGCTCAATTCTCGCTCGATTTTAAGTGCGAGAAAGATTTCACTGAGCTTGCGAATATAGGTCTTTTCACTGCTAAGGTAGAAGTTTCTCGCCAGCTGCATGGTAATGGTACTGCCACCCTGGCCACGTTCACCGGTTGAGATAAGATTTACCAGTGCGCGTAAAATACCCTGGTAATCAACACCGGGATGATCGAAGAAACGATCATCTTCCGCAGAAAGAAAGGCCTGCGTTACACGCTCAGGTATTTCTTCGAGTGTTTTCGGATTACGTCTTTTTTCTCCAAATTCACCCAATAATGATCCATCACTGCTATATATTCGGAGTGGGACCTGTAACCGTACATCACTAAGTCCTTCAATGGACGGTAACTGCGGACTCAGGTACACATAAAGCCCGGCTAATGTGATAGCTGAAACTGTGAAGAGAATCAGTGCAAAAAAGACACCGGTTTTGAGCAATCTGATGAAAATGTTCACAACTATCTATCCAGAGGGCTTGCAAGTATTGTGGGTTGGAAATTATAGACATTTACGCCCACAATGGCGACATTATTTAACTGGCGCTCACTAGTATTTTTCAATACTTGCGTCTATTATTTAATGCAAATAATTACAACAAAATAATAACAACCTTAAAATAAATGGATTAGGGGATGATGACGTGTCTCTGCTGAGTCGCAAGAAACCCGTTATTCTGGGGCTAGATATCAGTTCTACATCGGTAAAACTGCTTGAACTGGCAAAAGACGGGGATAACTACAGAGTTCAAAGCCTGGCCGTGGAACCACTGCCGGATAATGCTGTGGTTGAGAAAAATTTCCAGGATGTGGAAGCCATTGGCGAGACCATCCAGAAAGCCGTAAAGCGTTCGGGCACTAAAGCCAAGCTGGCCGCTGTGGCGGTTGCCGGATCGGCGGTGATTACGAAAATCATCAACATGCCGGCCAACCAGAGCGAAAAAGAGCTGGAACAACAGATCCAGCTGGAAGCCGATCAATATATCCCGTATCCGCTCGAAGAAATTAACCTGGATTTCGAAGTTATCGGCCCTACCGAGAACAATCCGGAAGCTGTCGACGTTCTGCTTGCTGCCTCACGCAGTGAAAACATCGAAACGCGTTCCGATGCACTGGAAATCGGTGGCCTCAAGGCAAAGGTTGTCGATGTTGAAGCCTACACCGTAGAAAATGTTGCTCCGCTGCTGACTGCGCATCTGGAAGATGGCGGCAAGGACAAGATCATCGCTGTAATTGATATCGGCGCAACCATGACCTGCCTGAATGTTATTCAGAACGGTAACCTTATATATACACGTGAGCAAAACTTCGGCGGCAAGCAGCTGACTGAAGAGATCATGCGTCGCTACGGTCTCGCGTATGAAGAAGCCGGGCGCCTGAAAAAGAGCGGCGGCCTCCCTGATAACTATATCCCTGAAGTGCTGGAGCCTTTTAAGGAAACTATCGCACAGCAGGTTAGTCGCTTCCTGCAGTTCTTCTACACTGCCGGACAGCATAATTCCGTTGACCTGATTGCACTCGCCGGCGGCTGTGCATCCATACCAGGCATTGATGAACTGATTGAGTCTCATCTTGGGACAAAAACAGTTATTGCGAATCCTTTCGCCAATATGTCGCTTTCATCGAAGGTAAATCCACAGTCATTAAGTAAGGATGCACCATCGTTAATGATTGCCTGTGGTCTAGCGTTGAGGAGTTTTGACTAATGGCCAATATTAACCTGTTACCCTGGCGCGAAGAGCTGCGAAAAGAGAAAACGCGGCAATTTGCATCTATGACGGCATTCTCCGTGATCCTGACGCTGGCAGTTATCGGACTTGTTCACGTCACTATTGCTGGTCAGATCAGTCACCAGAAAAAGCGCAACACAATTCTTGAGAACGAAATCACACAGCTCGATATTGCACTCAAGGAAATTGAAGGCCTTGAAGAAACCAAAGCCAAGCTGCTCTCACGTATGGACATCATCCAGTCACTACAGCAGAAACGACCGCAGATCGTACGCCTGTTTGATGAAATCGTACGTACCGTACCTGAAGGTATTTATCTGACGGGTATCAAGCAGGTAAGTAATAAAATCACGATTAACGGTGTCGCTGAATCCAACGGTCGTGTGTCTGCGTATATGCGCAATATCGATTCATCTGACTGGATGGCTACACCTAAACTGACTGTTATAGAAAGCAAGAAAGAAACTATACGCAGCAGTGACTTTGTTCTCACGACATCACAGTCTTCACCCAAAACTGAAGAAGGAGAGGAAGGCTAATGGCACTCTCTGAAATCAATCTGAATGAAATAGATATCAATGACCTTAAGGATGTTGGCTCTGCCCCGCTTGTTGTCAGGATAATTCTGGTCATCCTGATCTGTGTACTGGTAGCAGCTGCAGGCTACTTCATTGATACGACATCACAACTAAAACAACTGGACAAGGTTGAGCGCCAGGAAACTGAACTGAAAAAAGTTTTCGACGAAAAACAGGCCAAGGCCGCTAACCTGGATGCTTACAAACAGCAGCTGGATGAAATGAAACAGTCATTCGGCGCTTTGCTCAGGCAGTTGCCTAACAAAACCGAAATCGAAACGCTGCTGACCGATATTTCGCAGACTGGCATCTCCAGTGGCCTCGAAATCCAGCGTTTCAAACCGAAAGGTCTTGAACCAAAAGACTTTTATGCCGAATACCCGATTGAACTGAAAGTTATCGGGCGCTACCATGAGTTCGCACAGTTCGTCAGTGGCGTTGCCGCCCTGCCACGTATCGTAACGCTGCGTGATATCGAAATTCAGCCGGAAAAAGATGAAGGTGTAAAGCTCACCATGGAACTGACTGCTGTTACCTATCAGTATCTGGATGAATCAGAGCTGGAAGAGGTAGAATGATGATGAAAAAGAATATAATAAGCTATAAAGCACTCTTTTTGACATCAATCACAGCTATCGCAATATCAGGCTGTGCTGAGAGCACAGACGACCTGTATGCTTATATTGAGCAGGCAAAATCTGCCACTGTTGGCAGTGTTCAGCCATTACCTCAATTCAAGCCTTATGAAAGCTTTGCATACAGCGCAGCTGAGTTACGCGACCCCTTCGTTGCTACCCGGGAAGAAGATGAAGAAGAAAGCGACAAGAACCTTCTCTCACCCGACACTACAAGACCTAGACAGCCGCTGGAAGCATTTCCTCTGGATACGCTGCGCATGGTGGGCGTACTGGAACAGGGAGATAACTTGTGGGGATTGATCGAGGATCCCAAGCAAGTGGTTCACCGCGTAAGGATTGGAAACTACATGGGCCAGAATGAAGGTCATGTAACAAGCATCTCAGAAAGCGAAATATTTTTAGTAGAAATTATTCCCGATGGTGTAGGCGGTTACATTGAACGTGACGCCTCCATTGCAATTGGAGAACAGTAAAGGCGGAGCATGATATGAAAACGTTAGTTGCAGGGTTTACAAGAAAAATAATAAGCGCAAGCCTGCTAAAGTTGTTATTGCTATTTACAGCATTGACATCTGCAAGCATCAGTTATGCCGCTAATACACTCGAGTCAGTAACATACTCGACGCTGCCGGGTAATCGCCTGCAGATTGTACTTGGCATGTCTGAACCGTCGGCGCAGCCATTAAGCTTTACGATCGATAACCCTGCTCGTATTGCTTTTGATTTCGCAAACACCAGCAGCAAACTGCCAAAACGTTCCCAGCCCATCGGCATTGGTGTTGCGCAATCGATTACCGCGATTACAGCAAAAGACAAAACTCGCGTCATCCTGAATATGACCGAGGTTGTGCCCTACTCAGTCAACATGGAGGGCAGCAATGTACTGATCACACTTGATAGCGAAGGCACAGGAAGCGGCTTCGCTGACACTTCGAGCACAGCAGCTGCAGCCGGTGGTGCGCGATTCTCTGACCGCGCCAAGGGTGTAGACAATATAGACTTCCGCCGTGGTGAGAATGGTGAAGGTCGCATCGTTGTTACTCTGACTGAAAGTAATATCCCGATGGATATCAATGAAGAGTTTGGCAAGGTTGTGGTCAAGTTCCTCGGCTCCAGCCTGCCGGATGAACTGCGCCAGACACTCGACGTTCTGGACTTTGCAACACCTGTCAAAACAGTTAGCAGTTATGTTCAGGATGGCAATGTCCGCATTGAAATCGAACCAGTCAGTCGTGATTTCGAGCATGTCTCGTACCAGGCTAACAACATCTTCACTATCGAACTCAAGCCTATTAGCAAGAAAGAGCTTGATGAGAAAGTTAAAGACAAGTTCGGCTACACCGGCGACCGTCTGTCACTTAATTTCCAGGATATTCCTGTACGTGCTGTATTACAGCTGATCGCAGACTTCACCAGCCTCAACGTTGTGGTTAGTGACTCGGTTGATGGCAACCTGACGTTGCGACTACAGAATGTTCCATGGGATCAGGCTCTGGATATCATCCTCAAGTCCAAGGGTCTGTCAAAGCGTGAATCAGGCAACGTTATGCTGATAGCACCGAGTGAAGAAATAGCGGCTCAGGAAAAAATTGACCTCGAAGCTGCCCAGGCAATTACCGAACTGGCACCAATCCGTTCAGCCTTTTTCACGGTTAACTTTGCCAAGGTAACTGAACTACAGCCACTGTTTGAAGCAGGCGGCGGTGACGAAGAAGGCGGCGCAAGCGGTAGCCTGCTGTCACCACGCGGCAGCATCATCATCGATGAGCGCACCAATACACTGATTGTTAAAGATACCGAAGAAGTAATCTCTGAAATCAGGAAGATTCTGAAGGAACTGGATATCCCGGTACGCCAGGTAATGATCTCATCACGAATCGTTATCGCAGGAGACCAGTTTACACGTGAACTGGGCAGCCGCTTTGGTTTCACCAAGACAACATCAATTGACGGTGTAGCCGGTGCTGGCAACACGTCAGGTAGCATTGCTGCGACAGACAGCATGATCGATGATGTGATCAATAATGGCGGTAACGGTCTTTCCGGTATCCCCTTTGGTACAACTGACCGCTTCAACGTGAATCTGCCAAACACAGGCGTACAAGCAGGTAGCCTTGCTTTCTCTATCTTGAGTGGTAGCTCACTGATCGATCTGGAACTGTCAGCAGCGCAGGCTGAAAATGAAGTTGAAAACATCTCCAGCCCACGCGTGGTCACCGCTGACAGGCATGAAGCTTTCATCGAACAGGGTGTAGAGATTCCTTACCTGTCTGCTACCTCAAGTGGTGCTACCCAGGTTGAGTTCAAGAAGGCCGTACTCAGTATCGTGGTAACACCACAGATCACACCGGATGACCGTATCATCATGGATCTGGCTGTTAACCAGGACACCGTAGGCGAAGTTTTCGCTGGTATCCCGAGTATCGATACACGTGAGGTTGATACCCAGGTACTGGTGAACAATGGTGACACCATTGTACTGGGCGGTATCTACGAGCAGATCACTCGTGACGAAGTCGACAAGGTGCCCTTCCTGGGTGACATTCCACTAATCGGATACCTCTTCAAGCACACACTGAAGAGTGATGAAAAAGCCGAGCTGTTGATATTCGTAACACCTAAGATTCTGAAAGACACCTTGTCACTGTAATACGACAGGCGTCACAACATCCCGGGGGGCCGCAGAAATGCGGCCCTTTTTATTTGCCCGGACCTGATAAGCCCTGCCTGTTATCGCATCCCTGTTACAGTGTCCGGGTGCAGTGTAGAATTCACAGCATATGAGCACGTCTGGTAACATTTTTCTGATCGGCCCCATGGGTGCTGGCAAAACCACTATTGGTCGCCAGCTGTCAAAAGAATTGAAAAAATCCTTCTATGACAGCGACCGCGTAATCGAAGAACAGACCGGCGCAGATATCCCCCTCATTTTTGATCTTGAAGGTGAAGAAGGATTTCGAAAACGTGAACAGGCTGTCATCGATGAACTTACTGGCAAGGATAATATTGTTCTTGCTACGGGCGGCGGCGCCGTATTACGCAAGGAAAACCGCCAGCACCTGATTGAACGCGGTACTACTTTTTATCTGTTTAGCAGTCTCGACAATCTGCTGGAACGAACCCGCAAGGACAAAAATCGCCCCCTGCTCCATGGTGAAGAGCCTCCCGAAGTCATCTTGAAACGCCTGATGGAAGAGCGTGATCCTCTATACCGACAAACAGCCGATTTTGTCATCGATACCGGCCACACCTCGATACGTGGTGTAATTAAGGCTATTATGGGACATCTCGACACCTCAACTGGCTAGTACGTAAAAAATTTCGTTAGTAACTGATCCTGACACACATGATTACTCTTAACGTAGACCTCGGCGAGCGCAGCTACCCGATATATATCGGTGACAACCTGCTGGGTGACAAAAAACTTCTGCAGCAGCACGTGCCTGGCAGCAATGTTCTGATCGTCAGCAACGAGACAGTCGCTCCGCTGTACCTTGAACAAATACTCGCCATGCTTGAAGACAAGCACACTGAAACCTGCATCTTGCCTGATGGCGAAGAATTCAAGAATCTTGAAACGCTGAACACCATCTATGACGTTCTGCTCGGCAGGAAACTGGATCGAAACACAACAATAATTGCACTCGGCGGCGGTGTGATAGGTGACATGGCCGGTTTCGCTGCTGCGAGTTATCAGCGCGGTGTGCACCTGGTGCAAATCCCGACCACATTGCTGTCACAGGTTGATTCATCGGTAGGTGGTAAAACAGCAGTTAATCACCCTCTTGGCAAAAACATGATTGGCGCTTTTTATCAGCCAAAAGCTGTTATTGCTGACACAGCTACCCTGAATACCTTACCTGACAGGGAGCTCAGTGCCGGAATCGCAGAAGTCATCAAATATGGTCTTATCAGGGATCTGCCTTTCTTTGAGTGGCTGGAACAAAATATGGACAAGTTGTTGCAACGCGATACTCAGGCACTGGAACACGCCATCGAAGTTTCCTGCCGTAACAAGGCAGAAGTGGTCGCAGCCGACGAAAAAGAAAGTGGTCAACGCGCCCTGCTTAACCTGGGTCATACATTTGGCCACGCTATAGAAGCCGGTCTTGGCTACGGACAATGGCTACATGGTGAGGCCGTCGCAACCGGCATGTGCATGGCAGCAATTATGTCGCAGCAACTTGGATGGATCAATACAGAAGCAGTTAAACGCACCACAAGCCTGATTGCACAGGCCAATCTGCCGATTCACGCTCCGAATGATCTGAGTATTGAGCAGTTCATCGACCTGATGTCGGTCGATAAGAAAGTCATGGACGGCGTTCTCCGCCTGGTTCTACTAAAGGCTGTAGGGCATGCTGTTATCACCGATGATTACACCCCGGAACAACTCATAACTGCGATTCAAAGCAGTTACGCAAACTGAGTAATCATCATGGACAACCTTGCCCCATATGCCAGCATCCAGGAAAACAGCACAGGCCGCAGGCACCCCGAAGGCTCGCCGATTTACCGCAATGAATACCAGCGTGACAGGGATCGTATCATTCATTCTGCAGCATTCCGTCGACTTGAATACAAGACCCAGGTATTCGTGAACCACGAAGGCGATCTGTTCCGCACACGCCTGACCCACTCACTCGAAGTCGCCCAGATCGCGCGCAGTATCGCCCGCGAATTACATCTGCACGAAGACCTGGCCGAATCCATTGCACTATCACATGATCTTGGCCATACACCGTTTGGACATGCGGGACAGACTGCACTGAATGAGTGCATGCAAGACTATGGCGGTTTTGAACACAACCTGCAGTCATTACGCGTGGTTGACACGCTGGAACAGAAATACGCCGAGTTCCTCGGTCTAAACCTGATGTTCGAAACACGCGAAGGCATCCTTAAACACTGTTCAACAAACAATGCCAGAACGCTGGGTGAAGTAGCCAGCCGTTTTATCAATCATACCCAACCAAGCCTTGAGGCTCAGCTCGTCGATCTTTCAGATGAAACGGCCTACAGTAACCATGATGTCGATGACGGACTTCGCTACGGCCTTATCGCATTCGATGACTTACTGAAAATAAAATTGTTCCGCGATCAACACGATAAGGTTGTCAAGCAATATAAAAACCTCAATGACAAACAGCTGGTACACGAGATTATTCGCCGCATGATCAACGTAATGGTCGTTGATTTAATCGACACCAGTCGTAGCAATATTGAAGCAGCTGATTTGCAAACAATCGACGATGTCAGAAAACAGGCGCGACCATTGATGGCGTTCAGTGAGGACATGTCAGCGCAGAAACTCGAACTGAAACAGTTCCTGCGCAAGAATCTGTACCAGCATTACCGCGTTCATCGCATGACGCGCAAGGCTCACGGTATTCTCACCGCGCTGTTCGAAGCCTTTATGAATGACATAAAAATCCTGCCTGTCGAAGCACTGGAGCAGTACCAGGCGCTGGATTATCAGTCCGGTGATGAAGGCATGGCAAGATGTATCGCTGACTATATAGCTGGCATGACCGACCGATACGCTATTATCGAATACGAACGGATATTCAACCCTCGCCAGTTGTCATTCGCGAACCTTATTCCCTAGCTGACATCCGTATCGAATGGCAGGCCGCATTCCACAGTCTTTTATCGACGATTTAATCTCACGCGCAGATATCGTGGAGGTTATCAATGCCCGTGTACCGTTGAAAAAAAAAGGTCGTGAATACCAGGCCTGTTGTCCTTTCCATAACGAAAAAACACCCTCATTCACCGTCAGTGAAGCCAAGCAGTTCTATCACTGCTTTGGTTGTGGTGCCCACGGCACCGCAATCGGTTTTCTGATGGAGTATGAGCATCTGGATTTTGTCGACGCCATAGAAACCCTTGCTGCTGAATACCACCTCGAAGTTCCGAGGGAAGACTCACCCTGGACCAGGGATACCCGGGATGAAAAACAGGAACTGTACGATGTTCTCGAATCTGCCTCACACCTGTACCAGTCGCAACTGCGGCAGTCGGACAGGGCCATCCAGTATTTAAAGCAACGTGGCCTCAGCGGTGAAATCGCCAAGCGTTACAAGCTCGGCTACGCCCCAAACGAATGGAGCTATCTAATTGATAACATTGATAATATCAATGCCCTGGAAAAATCGGGCATGGTCATACGCAAGTCTGCGGACAAGCAATACGACCGCTTTCGTGACCGCATCATGTTCCCCATTCTTGATCGTCGGGGACACACCATCGCTTTTGGTGGCCGCATCATTGATGATGGCGAACCCAAGTATCTTAATTCACCGGAAACCGAAATCTTTCATAAAGGCTATGAGCTTTATGGCTTTTACGAAGCACGGCAGGCAGTTCGAAAACTCACGCGCATTATAGTTGTTGAAGGCTACATGGATGTCGTGGCCCTGGCGCAAAACGGAATCGAATATGCCGTCGCTTCCCTGGGCACGGCAACAACCAAAGACCAGATTCAGAAACTGTTCCGCTCAGTTCACCAGATCGTGTTCTGTTATGACGGCGACAATGCCGGTCGCAAAGCTGCGTGGCGCGCACTGGAAAATACACTGCCCATTATCAGGGATGGCCTTGAAGCCAGTTTCCTTTTCCTGCCTGAAGGTGAAGATCCCGATTCACTGGTGAGAAAAGAAGGCAAGACTGCGTTCGAACAACGACTTGATCAGGCCACGCCGTTATCGGAGTTTTTGTTCAAGGCACTCACACAGGAAATCAACATCGAAACCATGGAAGGCAAGGCCAAACTCGAGAACAAGGCAAAACCATTACTTGGCAAGATACCCGAGAGTATTTTCAAGGACCTTATGTACCAGCGCCTGTCTGAGCTGGTGGGTATTTCGGTTGAGAAACTCAGCGGTGAAAGTAAACAACAGGAAACAGCATCAATAAGTGTTCAGCCAGCACCGCCAAGGAGCACTCGCAAGATAAAACAGAATGCCACCAGGGATGCGATTGCTTTACTGCTGCATCACCCCGAACTCGCATCAGTTTGTGCGATACCGGACACCTTTCGTGATACTTCATTGCAGGGCTTTGCGCTTTTACACCAGTTGCATGAGACCATACTGAATAACCCCGGGTTGTCATCATCTGCATTACTGGAACGCTGGCGTGGAACGAATGAGTTCGAAATACTGCAAAAACTGTTACAAAGAGATGTGCAGGGAACAGATGACAAACAGGCACAGGAAGCTGTTTATAAAGATGCGGTGCAGCAATTGCTAAACAAATATAAAGATGAACGCTACGAAGTGCTCGATGCAAAACTCAGGGAAAGCGGCTTATCTGATACCGAGATGCAGGAATACAAAGAACTACTCAAACGATAAATATTTATTTGCCACAGAGGCACAGAGCCCACAGAGTTAAACAAAAGTTATATGCCAACATCAGGCTTAATTAACTATCTGCAATATGTTCACAATAGAAGCGCAGGGTGGGCATTGCCTACCCTGCGTAAATCGTATCGTAAGAAATCACCAATAAACTAACTCCTGTGCCTCTGCGGTAAGAAAAATCCGCCCACTGATATATATTCACTTATGTTGACAGATTGAATAAATAAGGCATAATTCTGCCATTCACGCGCCAATTTGACTCAGATTGCGGGCGCTTTATAAATGCAGCTAAAGCGAGTTTTGATATCAGAATATCGAAAACCCGTCTCAAGCTGCACTTGGACGGGTTTTTTATTACCCGAGAAAAATTAATCCCGAAACAATTAATCGGACCAAAACGACAGGTAATACATTATGAGCGGACATCTGTTTACATCAGAATCAGTTTCAGAAGGTCATCCGGACAAGGTCGCTGACCAGATATCTGATGCCATCCTGGACGCCATCTTCAAGCAGGACAACAAGGCACGCGTCGCCTGTGAAACCATGGTTAATACCGGCATGGTTATTATTTCCGGTGAAATCACCACGGAAGCCTGGGTTGATATGCAGGATGTGGTTCGCCAGACTGTGAAAGAGATCGGTTATAACCACTCTGACATGGGATTCGACTGGGAATCCTGTGCTGTTATTACCTCCATCGACAAGCAGTCTGCTGATATCGCCATGGGTGTCGATGAGTCTGATGAGCATGAACAGGGCGCCGGTGACCAGGGCCTGATGTTCGGCTATGCCAGCAACGAAACTGAAGTACTGATGCCAGCGCCAATCACCTATGCGCATCGCCTGGTTAAAAGACAGGCCGAAATCCGTAAAAACGGCACCCTGCCCTGGTTACGCCCTGATGCCAAAAGCCAGGTTACGTTCCAGTACGACGATGGTAAGCCGGTAGGTATCGATGCTGTTGTGCTTTCTACCCAACACGATCCGGACATCGAATATAGTGCTCTGCGCGAAGCCGTGATGGACGAAATCATCAAGCCTGTACTGCCTGAAGAATGGCTGAAGAATTGCCCGCAGGACCACGTACACATCAACCCCACCGGCAAGTTTGTTATCGGCGGACCTGTTGGTGACTGTGGCCTGACCGGCCGCAAGATTATCGTCGATACCTACGGTGGTATGGCACGCCACGGTGGTGGCGCCTTCTCGGGTAAAGACCCTTCCAAGGTCGACCGCTCAGCAGCCTACGCTGGCCGCTACGTGGCAAAAAATATCGTCGCCGCGGGTCTTGCTGAAAAATGCGAAATCCAGGTTTCATATGCGATTGGCGTGGCTGAACCCACTTCGATCTCGGTGCAGACATTTGGTACCGGAAAAATCGGCGATGACCGAATTGTTGAACTAATTCGTGAACATTTTGATCTAAAACCCAAAGGTTTGGTTCAGATGCTGGATCTGTTACGTCCAATTTACCGCAATACTGCGGCGTACGGGCATTTCGGGCGTGAAGAACCGGATTTCACCTGGGAAAAAACCGACAAGGCTGATGCACTGAGAGACTCAGCCGGGCTGTGATCTGAAACCTGATTCTGGGCTATAATATGGCCCTACTTATTTTCTGAGGGGCGCTGCAGCAGGCTGAATTCACACATTCAGGCCTGTCAGGCTCAGAGTTGAACAACGGCGCTCATTTCTTAATTATCGTTAGGAGATGAGTTATGAATGCTGTTATTGATCAAAATTTCACCGACTACAAAGTCGCAGATTTATCTCTGGCCGACTGGGGCCGCAAGGAGATATCCATTGCCGAAACTGAAATGCCGGGCCTGATGGCTCTGCGTGAAGAACTCGGCGCATCACAACCACTCAAGGGCGCGCGTATTACCGGCAGCCTGCACATGACCATTCAGACAGCCGTGCTGATTGAAACCCTGGTCGCACTGGGTGCAGAAGTTCGCTGGGCATCTTGCAACATCTTTTCTACACAGGACCAGGCAGCGGCTGCTATCGCTGCTGATGGTATCCCGGTATTTGCGTGGAAAGGCGAAACCATTGAAGAGTACTGGTGGTGCACCGTGCAGGCTTTAACATGGCCTGACGGTGGTACACCTAACATGATTCTTGATGATGGCGGTGACGCTACCCTGCTGGTTCACAAAGGCGCTGAATACGAAAAAGCCGGTGCTGTGCCCGATGCCAAGGCAGACGACAATGAAGAATGGAAAGCGATCATTGATGTACTGAAACGCACCATCACTGATGGCTCAAGCAAGTGGACAGATATTGCCGAAAGCGTTAAGGGCGTTACCGAAGAAACCACCACGGGTGTACACCGCCTGTACCAGATGGAAGAAGCTGGTGAGCTGCTGTTCCCGGCGATGAATGTTAATGACTCGGTGACAAAGTCCAAGTTCGACAACCTGTATGGTTGCCGTGAATCCCTGCTCGATGGTATCAAGCGTGCAACCGATGTCATGATTGCCGGCAAAATCTGTGTTGTTCTGGGCTATGGTGACGTGGGCAAAGGCTGTGCACAGGCATTCCGTGGCATGGGCGCCACCGTCTGGGTGACTGAAATTGACCCTATCTGTGCACTGCAGGCAGCAATGGAAGGCTACCGCGTAGTTAACATGGATGAAGCTTCTGCTGAAGGCGACATCTTTGTCACCACCACCGGTAATGTCAATGTCATCAATCATGACCATATGGCTGCGATGAAAGACGAAGCCATTGTCTGCAACATCGGTCACTTTGATTCTGAGATTGATATCGCCTCACTTGAGAAATACGAGTGGGAAGAAATCAAGCCACAGGTTGACCATGTTATCTTCCCTGATGGTAAACGTATCATCGTTCTTGCCAAGGGTCGCCTGGTTAACCTCGGATGCGCTACAGGTCATCCCAGCTTCGTGATGTCCGCATCATTCACCAACCAGGTAATGGCTCAGATTGAATTCTTCAACAAGTCTGACGAGTACGATAACAAGGTATACGTACTTCCAAAGATACTTGATGAAAAAGTCGCTCGACTGCACCTGCAGAAAATCGGGGTAAACCTGACTCCCCTGTCCCAGGAGCAGGCTGACTACATCAATGTACCCGTTGAAGGTCCATACAAACCTGATCACTACCGCTACTAACAGCCTTCCCGGGTACAATCACATGTAACTGTGGTTGTACCCGGGACATAAATCAGAAGATTAAATAATGAGTTCACCGAAAGGATCGAACAAGATATTCAGCTGTGAGTTTTTTCCGCCGCGTACTGACGAAGGCATGGAAAAACTCATCGCTGTACGTAAGAAACTGGATGATCAAATGCAGCCTGAATTCTATTCAGTTACGTTTGGTGCAGGTGGGTCCACGCGCGACCGCACACTCGAAACAGTTGATCAGCTCAGTAAAGATGGCGCTGCAATTGCACCCCATATCTCATGCATCGGTTCTACCAGTGAGCAGATAAAACAACTGCTCGATACCTATATTCAAATGGGTGTTAAACGCCTGGTAACGCTGCGTGGTGACATTCCTGAAGAAGGCACTGGTAACAATGACTTCAAGCATGCGAATGAACTGGTCGAATTTATCCGCAAGGAAACCGGTGATCATTTTCATTTAGAAGTTGCTGCCTATCCCGAATACCACCCGGAATCACAGTCACCCGCAACCGACTTTGAAAACTTCAAACGTAAAGCTGAAGCGGGTGCGAATTCTGCAATTACCCAGTATTTTTACAACACTGACGCTTATTTCAGGTTCATCGACAAGTGTGGACAGGCTGGTCTGGATATACCAGTGGTACCTGGCATCATGCCAATTACAAATTACACTGGCCTGGTTCGATTCTCGGATACCTGCGGCGCTGAAATACCACGCTGGATTCGTAAACAACTGGAAGCCTATGGCGATGACATGGATAGCCTGAAAGCATTTGGTACAGATGTGGTAACAGATATATGCACGCGCTTGCTGGATCAGGGCGCACCCGGGCTCCATTTCTACACGCTTAACCAGTCAGTCGCGACACTGGATATCTGGCAAAGAATCTAATCAGGTTACGATTTTGCGCGTCACTCGCATTTATCATCACGGCGACTTAAGCGAAGGCGCAAACATTAAACTGAGCCCTGCGGCTTCCAGTCATCTTATACGCGTACTGCGCAGTAAACCAGGTACACCCCTGGTACTGTTTAACGGACAAGGTGGTGAATACCAGGCAACACTGATCAACGAAAACAACAAGGCAGCTGAAGTTGAAGTCACCGCTTTCTGTGACATCGACCGCGAATCACAACTGAATATCACCCTGCTCCAGTGTATCTCGCGCAGTGACAGAATGGACACCACGATACAGAAAGCTACCGAGCTGGGTGTTAAAACCATTTTGCCTGTTACCAGCGAACGCTCCGCGCACATTAATAAATCCAGCTTCATCAAGAAATCCGGACGCTGGGCTCAAATAGCCATCAGTGCATGCGAACAAAGCGGTCGTACAACGGTGCCCATTATTCACAGCATCACGGACTTCGATACCGCTGTAACGACCACCGACTCTGAATTGAAGCTGGTACTGGACCCCACTGCAACAACAAGACTTGGTGAACTCAAGGGTGAAATAAATTCGCTGGCTTTTTTGTCCGGACCCGAAGGCGGTTTATCGGATGAAGAGATCAGGCGCGCGTGTGATGCAGGGTATACAGGAATAAAACTGGGTGAGCGTGTACTCAGAACAGAGACTGCTGCCCCTGCCTGCATCGCGGCAGTACAAACACTGTGGGGAGATCTGGGCTAACTTGACCGGGTTTGCAATACCGGGGCTTCAGGCTATGGCCACCTGCTGCAACATATCATCGACAGCGACGATATCCAGAATGCTTGCAGCTGCGCCGTTGATACGTACACGCTGCGCCACCATTGGATGATCATCACTCACATCAGGATCAGTTTTGATCTGATCACGTGAAAACTGGCTGACGTGTGGTACACCATGCATCGCCAGTCCGATATATGAATACTGTTTATCTTCATCTGTATTTGCTGAATACAGTACCGCAATCTGTGTATTAATATTCACCGCCTGCGCATCGTCACCACCAGCAGCTTCAAATGACACAACCGGCAGTTCTACACCGCGCCAGGTTGTCTTGCCCAGCATCCAGCCCGGTGCATCTTCAACTCCTTTTACATTCTGCACCGAGATGATTTCTGCCACTGCAGCATTAGGCACAACAACCAGTTCGTTGCGAAGAGTAAGAATAATGCTTTTTAGCAAGCGTTTATTTTTGGCCATGGTAATTATGCTTCCAGAATCTCATTGATATTCTTCATCAGCTCTTCCTCCTGGTATGGTTTACCCAGGTACTGATTCACACCAATTTCCAATGCCTTTTCTTTATGCTTTTCACCTGTTCTCGAGGTGATCATAATAATCGGCAGATCTTTCAAGCGATCATCATTCCTGATATATGTTGCCAGCTCAAAACCATCCATTCTCGGCATTTCGATATCCAGCAGCATCAGGTCCGGCTTGTTCTCAATCAGCTGGTTGGTAGCATCGATACCATCTTTGGCAAGCAGCACGTTAATACCATTACGTTCAAGCATACGTGCTGTTACCTTGCGAATAGTAATGGAGTCATCAACAACCATAACTGTTCTTTCTTCAGCTTGTGCCGGGGCCTCCTCAACTTCACCGATAACAGGTGCTTCAACTTCCTTGAACAGACTATCACCTACAACCAGGGCTGACATTTCGATAATCAGGACAACGCGACCGTCAGCCAGAATGGTTGCACCAGCAATACCACGTACAGTACTTATCTGCATACCCACCGGCTTCACCACTATCTCACGACGACCAACCAGTTCATCCACATGCAGGGCATAGTGCTTATCACCTACCTGTGCAAGTAATACCGGATACAGGCCATACTGCTGGCTATAATCCCCCTTCTGCCCGGTTAACATATCACCCAGGTGTTTGAGTTCATATTCAACATTATTGAACTCATACATGCGCTGTTCACTGTCATAGAATCGCTGCAGTTCTGCACCAGTGACGCGTACCACACCTTCGATACTGGCCAGCGGGATAGCATAAATATCTTCACCTGCATTAACCAGCAGAGCCTGGTTAATTGCCAGGGTCAGCGGCAGGCGTATAGTAAATTCTGTTCCTCTGCCCAGAGTTGTATCAATTTCGAGCGTTCCACCGAGCTGCTTGAGTTCGGCATCGACCACATCCATGCCTACACCTCGACCGGCAACCTGGGTTACCTTGTCAGCCGTACTGAAGCCCGAATTCAGAATAAACTGCAGAACGTCACGATCGCTGATTTCACTGTCTTCTTCGATCAAGCCCTGCTGAATGGCTTTCGCACGCACATTATCTGCATTAATGCCGGCACCATCATCACGGACCTTGAGCAGCACATCTGCACCCTGGCGGTCGACTGTAATCGTGATTAAACCGGTTTCTTTTTTGCCAATAATCTGGCGCTGTTCAGGTGTTTCAATACCATGTGCAACCGCGTTTCTCAGCATATGCTCAAGCGGGGCCACGATGCGATCGAGGATAGTTCGATCAAGCTCATTGGTTTCACCAAGAATATCAAGCTCGACCTCTTTACCCAGTTCGCGAGATGTCTGGCGTACGATTCTGCGCAGGCGAGTACCGAGCCCACCGAAGCGCACCATGCGTGTACGCATCAGGCCTTCCTGCAATTCAATACTTACACGCGATTCCTGCAGCAGCAGTGTTTCTGAATCTCGTACGATTTCACTCAGAATTTCTCGAATACTTTCGACGTCACTCGCCGTCTCAGTCAGGCTTCGTGACAGCTGCTGAATCGTCGAGTACTTGTCCATTTCCAGCGGATCAAAATCCTCATCGTACTGCTCGGATTCTCGTTCGAAAGATGAACGAATCTGAATTTCCGTTTCAATTTCGAGGTTACGCAGCTGTTGCTGCAGACGTACCACGGTCGATTCAAGCTCGGCCAGGTTGAAGCCGATGTCGCTCATCTGCTTACCCATACGTGCGTGGTAAATGTTCACCTCACCCGCTGAGTTCACCAGTGTATTCAGCAAGTCGGCACGGACGCGTACCTGCTCCTGCGACTCTTTGAAATTAACATCAGTCGCACGCTCGCCCCAGTGCGGTTTTTCTTCCGTATCGGTAGCACGACGGCCGTAATTCTGTTCTTCTGGCTCTACAGCTGGCTCGGCTTCTTCAGCCGGCATTTCCGGTTGCGCGGCCGCTGTTATTTCTTCTGCCTCTGCCTCAGCTTCTACTTCAGGTTCAAGCCCGGCTTCAGGCGCAAGCCCGATAATATCTTCCGTTTCTGTCTCTTGTTCTTCTTCAGCACCACTGAGATCATCAAGATCCAGATCATATCTTTCAACAGCTCGTTGCTCGGGTACGACACCGGCAATGAGAGATTCGATGTTAGCTGTCAGATCGCCGGCAGATTCAATCGCAGCACGGTCCTTGACGTTCTTGAGCATAACCGCAAGGCGGTCAATGGAATCATTCAGGCAATTAAACAGGAATTTGTTGGTATCAACCTGTTTTTCAGCAACTTTGATAACCAGTGATTCAAGCAAGTGTGTTAAATCGCCGATCGGTGTCAGCTCTGCCATGCGAGCACCACCTTTCAGGGTATGCATATACCTTTGCAACTGGTGGATACTGTCCTCATCGTTTGGACTTGAAGTAATCGTTTGCAGCAGTTCTTCGCAGCTTTCGATGAGCTCATCAGCCTCTTCGATGAAAATATCAATCAGATCATCGTCGATTTCGCCGTAAGAAATTTCTGTTGCTGCTGTAGCAGATGGCGCAGGCGCCATTTCCTCGATGTCGATTTCATCTGCTGTCGCCGATGCTTCATGACCAGACCGTGAAGACATCTGCAGCTGATTCTGAAGCTCAGACTGCAAAGCTTTATTCAACCTGTCAGTCAGCGATTTGTCAGATCCTGGCATCTGGCCTGACTTGATGCCATTTAACATGGCACGTACTTTTTCTACGACTTCAGAAATAAGTGCTGCAACATGATCATTAATCGAAATATCATTTGCTTCCTGGCGTGCTTTGACATACTTCTCTGCTACACCGCAAATCTCGGCAATAGCATCAATCTCTGCAGTACGCGCGCTGCCATACAGGGTATGGAATGCTCGCACCAGGTCATTACTGGCTGTTAAGGGTTTTGAACCCTGGCTGCTTTCATCCAGTAAACCCTGTACCAGATTGAGATGACCAATACTTTCATCGTAATAAATCTTGAACAGCACCGGGTCCATGCCAGCCGCAAGGATAGTGTCTTCATCCACAGGAGACTCATCGATCTGAATATCGAATTCACCACCCAGATCTAGTGACACCTCATCAGTAACAGGTTGATCGCTTAATGCAACCTCATCTTCCGTTACATCAATCTCGGCCAGCCCAATTTCCTCTTCAGTTACAGCTTCACCTGTTTCGGCTTCTCCAGCTCCCGCTTCTTCTATGGCAGTCTCTTCAACCTGTAATGCTTCTTCTGTCAGCGCCTCTACCTGGAGCTCTACCTGTTCCGGCTCCAGTGAAATTTCGTCTTCAGCAGTCGCTGCGGATTCTTCAGGGACATCTTCAGTTGAGAGCATGACTTCATCGGCACCCTCCTCAACTGACAACATAACCTCATCGCCTTCGGCCTGGAGCTCAGGCATGGATTCAGCGTCTTCGAGAGACTCGATACTGAATTCATCTGCTGCAGCTTCGGGCTCAATTGACTCGATGGCGATCTCATTTTCAGCCTGTTCTTCAGGCTGCTCGTTCAAATCAATGGTATAAGGTTCATTCTCAGCAGTCTGTTCGCTGATATCGATAACGGCTTCTTCAGCCTGCTCTTCAATGTGCAGCCCTTCTGCGGGTTCAGCTGTTTCAGCTGCGGGGGCCTCGGTATGGGATTCGGCTGCGGCAGCCATCGCCGGTGGTTCTTCACCTTCGGCAAGGGCATCAGCGACAGCCATCATGTGATAAACGTTAGGTACCGGTTCACGATTGCCACGCAATTGTTCAATGAGTTGCGGCAGAACTGCCAGCGCTTCTTCCAGCGTCTCAAAAAACCTGCTATCCGTTTGAATTTTTCCATCAATGACGCGATTCAGCATATTCTCGAACTTCCATGAGAATTCACCGATCAGCTGCGCACCAACGAGACGACCACTGCCCTTTAATGTATGAAAGCTTCTGCGAACTACAGCAAGCGCTTCATCATCACCGGTATTCGCTTTCCATGCGGGTAAATTACTGTTCAAGTCACCGAGGACTTCGACAGCTTCTTCGATGAAAATATCAAGGATTTCATCATCGACATCATCGCCGAGGATTTCAAATTCTTCATGGGCGACTGTTTCGACAGTCGTTGGTGCCGGCGCTGCCTCGGCTACTGGCTCTGGCTCTGGTTCTGGCTCAGGCTCCTGTATTTCTTCAGCGACAGTCTCGTCACTGACGTCTACAATCTTAGTTTCAGACTTTTTTTCGTCTTCACCCGAAAGCTCTACCTGTTCCGGCTCCAGCGAAATCTCGTCTTCAGTAGTCGCTGCGGATTCTTCAGTTACAGCAATAGTGGATTCATAGGAACTGTAAACCTTCTCAAGCTTGTCTACAGCCTCTTCGCCGGTACGCAACCCCTGCTCTACACCGGGCCTGCCTTCAGCCATGGATTCAAAGAAGTATTCAATCGCGGTTACAACATCGGCAACCGTGTCCTGCTCATCTGCATCAGGCTGGTGCTTGTTCTCGATTAATGCAAGCTGCACGTACTGCGTCAACCGGGTCAGCATGTTTTCAACCTGCGGAATTTGCAGCATCAGTGTCACACCACGCACTTCCTCCAGCAGCTCAACAACCGTGGTCAGTTGCTCGTGATTACCAATTCCGCTGGTAAACGAAAGAATGGCTTCTTTCGCGTCAGTAAAGTTCTCCAGGCCCTGCTTGATAACAGTAGACAGAACTTCACGATAGGCAGATGCATGAACGGGACTACCCTCGTCTTCATCAATGATATCCGCCATCCCGGATTTATGCGCAATATAGTTATCCAGGTCTGCTTCGGCAGAGAGCAACTCGCCGGCAATGGCGAAAACTGCTTCATTATCAGCTTCTCCGCCTGAGGAAATAATATCCTCAAGCGTTTCTTTCTGCTCAAGCACTTTCTGTCTTGAATCACCAAGACCGAGCATGCCGTATGTATCACCAATTCGGTTTAACTGTTCTACCAGCGGCGACAGGCGTTCAGTGCTCTTGTCACTGCCATGTACGTATATTTCCAGAGCATCCTTGACCTGGTTCAGGTCTTCTTTAATACCCTGCGATACTGACGCAAACAGCTCGGCATTCAACCCGCCAATATGGGCACTTGTATCATCATCTGCTGTAAGCAGTTCATCAAGGTTATAAATTTCCTTGATTCTGGAAACACGAGGACCGGATGTTGTGCTGTGGCCAATGTAGTAAAGAATATTCTTTAACAGTTCCTGCGAGTACTGCGCTGCAAAATCATCTTCACCAATATCAATCAGCAGTTTTAGCTGGCGATCAACGCCACCCAGTATCAATTTCACACTGACACCTGAATCTATGCCACCTTCGTACATGCCTTCAAGCAGTGCAGCAATAACTGACCAGAAGCGCCTTACAGACTGGCCCGGAGTTACCTTCTCCAATGCCGTTATTACTGCAAGCATGCGCTGGCAGCCTGGTTTGAGTTTGTTATTCTTGAGCACATCCAGCAGACCCAGCTGGTAATGCATGCGAAGTCGCTTGGCTTCTCCATAGAGCTTGCCTGACTCCAGTACAGGTGCTTCGATTTCCTGTTCTTCGACATTGACTGCTTCGATATCAGGAAAGAACAGAACGTTTTCAGACAACAGGCTTGCTTTACGTACAGCACGCAAATCATTCATCAACGGCAGCAGCGCCATCGGTGTATCTTTGTTGCCTGATTGCAAACCCTCAAGGTAATCAGGCAGCTGCAGCATGGCACGCATCAACACATCGAAGACATCATCGATATTGTCTATTTGATCATCGAGAATGGCTTTTGCAGTTTGCTCCATCTCTTCGGCAAGCATTGCTGCACCGAATACTTCAACCATCTGCAATGTGCCATAAGCAAGGTGTAAACCATTAATGCAATCATGCAAGTCAGAGTCATCTTTCTTTTCGATATACTCTGAAAGGGATGTCTGCGCTTCAGTTAAAACAGCATCTAGCTGCTGTTTAACCCAGCTCAGGGAATTATATTCAACTGTACCATGTGGCTTCATTTATAGATTACCTGCACTATCGACCGGCAAGCCTTTAGACTTTTAATCTTAACTATCAAGAACGACGGTTTCTGCACCACCTTCGGAAGGCAGCTTAAAGCCGGATACAGATCTCTGCAGCTCATTAGACAGTTCGTTCAACGCAGTCAGTGACTTGGATGTCTGTTCCGTACCTTCAGATGTCTGCAGAGTAATTTCCTGAATAATATTCATCGTATTAGATACACTATTCGCAACTGCAGACTGCTCTTTCGCTGATTCCGAAATACCCTGAATCAGGTTCGCGAGATTTGTTGATACCGATTCAATTTCATGCAGCGCCTCACCCGCTTTTTCCGCCAGCTTGGCTCCACCGACCACACCAGAGGTACTGACTTCCATGGAAGTGATCGCTTCGTTGGTATCCGCCTGAATCGTATTCACCAGCGTCTCAATCTGCTTGGTTGCGTTACCGGCACGTTCTGCAAGTCGTTGCACTTCGTCCGCTACCACCGCAAAGCCTCGACCTGCGTCACCGGCGGTTGACGCCTGGATCGCAGCATTCAAAGCCAGAATGTTCGTCTGGTCCGCAATTTCAGTAATCAGTCCCACGATATCACCAATTTCCTGGGAAGACTCACCGAGTCGCTTAATACGCTTGGATGTTTCCTGAATCGTTTCGCGAATACCATCCATACTGGAAATGGTTTCACGTACAACGCCCGCACCTTTCTGCGCAATCTCCATCGACTGCAGCGCTACCTCTGCCGACTTGGCTGCTTCCTTGGTCACACTCTCCATCGATTCGGCCATATCCGTAATCGCAGCACTTGCCGATGCAATTTCTCGTGCCTGGTGATTACTCGCTTCAGCTAGCGATGTCGCTGTGTTCTGAGCATTAGAGGTAGATGATGTTACCTCGGTTGAGGTTGAGTTAATGGTGGTTACCAGTGTGCGCAATGCGTCGATCGCGAAGTTCACCGAGTCAGCAATCGCACCGGTAATTTCTTCGGTCACGGTTGTGTGAACAGTAAGGTCACCATCCGCAAGGTTTGCCATCTCGTCAAGCAAGCGCAAAATCGCGCGCTGGTTTCGACGGTTATTTTCCAACGCCTCTTCCTCACGTGCTTTCGCATCACGCAACATCAGGATACCGCTAAGAATAATCAGTACTACCGCGAGGGCGCCAAATGCCACACCAATAAGCTGGATCATATCGAGCTGTTTGGTCTGTGCAGTAATTTGTCCCTGCAGTATCTCGAGCCCTTCAAGCAATCTTGCAGATTCACCGGTTACCTGGCTCGCAGCATCTTTAACCTCGAACAGTTCAGGCGAGAGTTCAAGAATACCCGCGATGTTGTCGCTTACTGCACTGATCAACATTGCCACTTCACGCAGCTTGGCGACCGCTTCCTTATCGGTTACTTTTTCGATCTTGAGTGTCTTCGAACCCTTGAGCAAGCCTTCGAGTACACGGCCGAACAGCGCAGCATCTCGACCGAAGCGGTCAGCCGCAGCCGCAGCCTGCTCACCACCGACCAGGACCTGGTTCAGGTTGTTTTTAATACGTTGTGACAACATCATCTGGCGACTAGCGAGGTAAATCTGGCGTTGTGATGCACCTTTTTTCATCAATACACCTACAACTTCATCAGAAAACGTCAACAACTGTGGAATGAAGGAGTCGATTACGTTGTACAGTTCCTGCACTTCGGCAATCGGTTTCCTGCCTTTAAGAATGATCGAAATATCATTATTAAAGTTACGCCAGATAGATTCAACGTTTTCCAGGGGCTCGTGTAACTGCTTATGTAATGGCGGCGTTTTTGTGAAGGCATCACCCGAACGGTAAATACCCAGAATTTCCTCAAAACGCATACGCCCATCAAGCAGGGAAGCAAAGTCTGCTTCCTGACCGGAAGAAGCGCCGAGTGCATTGGTTGCCATCTGCTGTGACAAAAGCAACTGCTCTGAAGCAAGTTCCACATGCCTCTGCTGGTCTGCTCGCTTGTTACCTACATAAAGCAAGCTACCAAGCATCACGAAGATGGATATGAACAACAGCACAGCCAGTAATAGCAGCGGCCTGCTGACCACCCGTAATACCGATGATTTTTTCTTATCAGCGCTCATAAATTTAACTCCGAATAACTAACAGCCTTTCGCCCGGCCTGAATATTATTTTTTTTATAGTGACGCATGAATCAATCGTTCATCAGACGTCATGTTTTCAAAACTGAAAACCGGCCATTTATCACCTTCATCATTAAAAGCCATATCGACATAGCGGGATACATTTTCATGTACACCCGGAATTTCGTCTGACTTATCCTTAAACTGAAAGTGCTTCAGTCCATAGACTTCTTCGACAATAAGGCCTGTATTAAAACCTTTGTAATTAATAACAATTACGCGTCCCTTCTTTCTGTTTTTAATATCCTCACCGAGGATATAACCTTTCAGATCCATCAATGGCAGTAAACTGCCGCGCACGTTCGCGACACCTACCATCCATGACTTAACACCAGGCACAAAAGTGAATTCAGGCAAATCCAGGATTTCCTGGATCTCCGACATTGGCGCTATCAGCTTGTCCTGGCCAATCCTGAAACCGACCCCCACCCATTCTTCCTGCGTCTGATCCAGTGTAGGCAGCCCGGCAGCATTCGTCATGCAGCGCTGCTCTATATCCAGCAACAAATCAAAAGGGTCAGACGTATTCACTTTTTGTAACACAATTTAAATTTGCAATAACAAGTTAACTCGACAGCACCATGTTCACGTGTTCAATCAACCCCTTCTCCTGAACCGGCTTGACGATATAATCCTTGGCACCTTGTCGCTTTGCCCAGACCTTATCTGTTTCCTGGTCTTTTGTTGTGACGATAATAACCGGGATGTTCGCGGTCTCTGGTTGCTTGGTCAACTGGCGTGTTGCCTGAAAGCCATTCATACCAGGCATAACGACGTCCATCAGCACCAGGTCAGGCAATGCCTCTTTTGCTTTTTCTATTCCGGACTCACCTGAATCAGCTACAACCACTTCATGACCATTCTTTTCCAGAATTGTCTGCAGCACATGTACTTCGGTTGGTGAGTCGTCTACTACAAGTATCTTCGCCATTACTAAATCACCATTGTTATCATTATAATCTTCGGCTGTTATTTCATTTGCCAATTTTATTTTGCGGAAGCGTGCTCTTTAATTGCACCTATCAGATCTTCCTTGGTGAAAGGCTTGGTCAAATACTGGGTCGAACCCACTATTCGGCCACGAGCACGGTCAAAAATACTGTCCTTGCTCGACAGCATAATGACCGGCGTCTCCCTGAATGCCTTGTTATTTTTTATCAGCGCACAAGTCTGGTAGCCATCAAGACGCGGCATCATGATGTCTACGAATATGATGTTCGGTTTGGTTTCCGCGATTTTTGACAGAGCCTCAAAGCCGTCAACCGCGGTAACCACTTCACATCCTTCTTTTTTAAGAAGATTCTCTGCTGTACGACGAATTGTTTTACTGTCGTCAATGACCATCACCTTGAGGTCACTTAACTCAGCAATTTCTTCTGCCATTGCTGTACCATTCATTAATTATTAGCCCGGAAAGACATTGTTATAATCTGAATGTAGACCATGAAATTTACATTAGCAATTAATACTTGCGCATATATCGTTGAATTGTGTGATCCAGCAGATTCCTTTACAGTTGAGCGACTCAGAAACCTGACACAGGCCCGGATATGAACCGATCAATCGGCATCGTGATGGACTCGATCGAGCACATCAAAATTATCAAAGACAGCAGCTTTGCGATGATGCTGGCCGCGCAGCGCCGCGGCTGGGCTATTCATTATATACAGCAGACGACCTCTACTCTGACGGCATGGAATCACGCGCGGCAACACGTATTGTCGAGGTAAAAGACGACACAGGCGGCTGGTTCTCGATTAAATCTGAACAGGATATTGCCCTGTCCGAACTCGACGCGGTTCTGATGCGCAAGGACCCACCCTACGATATCGAATACATCACCACGACCTGGTTGCTCGAGCAAGCCGAGCGCGCCGGCACGCTGGTAGTCAACAGCACCGCCAGTCTCAGGGATGCCAATGAAAAACTGTTCATCACCGAATTTCCGCAGTGCTGCACACCAGTGCTGGTCAGTCGCGATCCCGACCGGATCCGACAGTTTGTTAGCGAACACCGGGATGTCGTTCTCAAACCCCTGGACAGCATGGGGGGGCACTCAATCTTCCGCGTGCAACCGGATAACCAGAATCTGTCGGTGATCCTTGAATTGATGACGCTTTCCGGTGACAAGACCATTATGGCGCAACGCTATATTCCAGAGATCCGTGCCGGCGACAAGCGCGTGCTGCTGATTGATGGCGAAGCCGTGCCTTACGCACTGGCACGCGTACCGGCTGAAGGTGAGTTCCGTGGCAACCTTGTCGCCGGCGCTGAAGGCATCGGGGTTCCACTAAGCGACAGGGACTGGTGGATATGTGAGCAGGTTGCACCGCGACTCAAGGAAAAAGGTATTCTGTTTGCCGGACTGGATGTGATCGGTGATTACCTCACGGAAATCAACATCACCAGCCCGACCTGCATCCGCGAACTCGACAAGCAATATGATCTCGACATTGCCGGGCAACTGATGGACTGCATCGAACAACGACTTGACTGACCCCGGATTTTTAACCCTGAGCATGCCCACCATTAGATTCATCAATCCATCGCGCCTGCTTTTCCTCGGCCTGGTTTCAGGGCTGATCATGGGTGTTTCTGCGTGTACACAAGGGCCATCGGAACACAAACACACCGTGTTTGTATTCGGCACCCTGATTGAAATCACCCTGTATGATATCGACGAAGACACCGCGAACCAGGCTTTTGACAAGCTTGAAAGTGACTTCCATCGTTACCATGCGCAGTGGACTCCATGGCAAGACAGCGACCTGCGCAAGACCAATGCCTCAATCGCAGAGGGTAAATCATTTCCGCCACCGGACTCAATTACCCCCCTGATAACTGCATCAAAGCAGCTCTATGAACGCAGTCAGGGCCTGTTCAACCCCGCGATTGGCAAACTGATACGGCTCTGGCAAATGCACCGGCACGATGAACCGGATATTCAACCGCCAGCAGCAGATGCTATCGACAGGCTAACCGGACTCGCACCGTCCATGGATGACCTGGCGATCGAGAACGGTGTACTCACCAGTCAGAATCCTGCGGTAGAACTCAACTTCGGTGCTTTCGCCAAAGGTTATGCCATCGATCTTGCGCTTGATGACCTGCAGAGCCAGGGCATCAAGCATGCTGTGATTAATGCCGGCGGTGACCTGCGCGTGCTTGGTCAGCGCGGTGACCGGGCCTGGCGCATTGGTATACGCCATCCCCGGCAACAAGGTGTCATCGCCTGGCTGGAAGCACAAGATAACGAAAGTGTCTTCAGCTCCGGCGACTACGAGCGTTATTACATGCATGAAGGCAGGCGCTATCACCACATACTGGACCCGACAACAGGTTACCCGGCCACGGGTACAGCCTCCGTCACCGTGATACACCAGGATGCCGGTGAGGCCGATGCTGCAGCAACAGCACTGTTTGTCGCCGGTCCTGAGCGCTGGTACGCAACAGCCCGCTCCATGGGCATCAAGTATGTCATGCTGGTGGATACCGAGGGTCGGATCCATATGAACCCGGCAATGCAAAAGCGCATTAATCTCACAAATCACGAGAGTTCACCCATTCTGCTCAGCCAACCACTATAATAATGTCTATACTCGTATTTATTCTGTGATCAGAATGCGATCAATATAATAATAATGAATGCAGTAGTCAGCGCGCCCAGAGGCGCACCTCAAATCACCGATAATGATCGCCTGGGGCTCACCCTGTTCCTGGCAGCGGTTTTTCACGGCATCGTCATTCTTGGCGTCACCTTCAGCATCATGCCTTCATCCGATTTCGAATCAGCACCCGCCCTGGACGTGATCCTGGTACAGACGCAGAATCCTTCGGAAGAAGAAGATGCCAAGTACCTCGCACAGGTCACCCAGAAAGGTGGTGGTGACAACGAACAGCCCAGTCGACCACGCGACCTGTTTACCGCCCCCAGCCTGTCGAAGAATCCCGGTATGGCCATGGCGACTTCGCAGCAGGAACAGGCCAGCCAGCAACGCGATGAAAAAATGGCCCTGTTGTCGCAGGATGATTCCGACTATGCGATAAAAACTGATATCAATCGGCAGAGCCCGGAAGACATCACCCGGCAACAGCAGAACCAGCAACAGAACAACAAGACTGCACGCCTTGCACAGGAACTGAGTACACGCATTGAACATTCTTCCCAGAAGTCACGCGCCATGTACCTGACTTCCAGCACGCGTGAATTCGTGCCTGCAAGCTACATGCGCCAGTGGATCAATCGCGTCGAGCGTATCGGCAACCTCAACTATCCCGACCAGGCCCGTCGCGACAAGCTTAGTGGCACATTGATACTGGACGTAGTGATTAACGCCGAAGGTAACCTGATAAAAACCGATTTACGCAAATCATCGGGACACCAGGTACTCGACGATGCCGCCAAACGCATCGTTCAACTCGCAGCACCTTATCCGCCATTTCCACCAAAACTCCGTAAAGAGGCTGATATCATACACATCACTCGCAGCTGGGAATTCCAGAGCAACAACAGTCTGCGAACAAACTGAGTATGAGTGACAACAACCTCACCAATCATTTCATCATCGCCATGCCGAGCCTGATGGATGAAAACTTTTCACAAGCGGTAACCTATATCTGTGAGCATGACGCCAATGGTACGTTTGGCATCATCATCAACCGCAAATCTGACATCAAGATGAAAGATGTCATGGCGCAGATGAAAATACCCTGTTCAGAATCGGTAGCCAAAGAAAGCGTGTATATCGGCGGGCCCGTCCAGGAAAACCGCGGATTCATCCTGCATCGACCGGTCGGCCGCTGGGACTCAAGCCTGGTGGTTAACGAGTCGATTGCACTGACAACATCCAAAGATATCCTGCAGGCCATCGCCGAAGGCAGCGGCCCAAACGACACTATCGTTGCGCTCGGTTATGCCGGCTGGGGACCCGGACAACTGGAAAATGAACTTGCAGCCAACGCCTGGCTCAGCTGCCCCGCTGAAGAACAGATCATATTCGAAACACCGGTAGAGGACCGCTGGCAGGCTGCTGCAGACCTGCTGGGTGTCAACCTGAGTTTAATGAGCAACGACCCCGGTCACGCATGAGCGAAATAAGGTCTGTACTCGGCTTCGATTTCGGCCTCAAGCGTATCGGTGTGGCCACCGGGCAAACCATTACCAATACTGCTTCACCACTGACCACACTTCAGTCTGTGGATAACAACCCCGACTGGGAAAGTATCGAGCAACACATCAAGCAATGGAAACCTGACGCCCTGATCGTGGGTCTACCCACCATGCTCGATGGTAGTGAAACCGAGATAACACAGGCTGTAAAAAAATTCAGCCGCGAACTTGAGCAGCGTTTCAGCCTGCCCGTCTTCCTGGTCGATGAAAACCTTTCATCCTACGCTGCCGAAGAACAGCTGAAGCAGGACATGAAAATTTCCAAGCACAACAAGCACGAGATTGATAAAATGGCCGCAGCCATCATAGTTCAATCATGGCTAAACACGCACACTGACTAGCGACAAAGGCTCGACATCTATGAGTGACATTGCCAAGCCAGAACAGCTTCTGGGTAAACTGGCAGATGACTTGCAGCGACTCCTCGAAGAGCGCTCAATAGATGATCCGTTGATGGTTGGTATTCACACGGGCGGCGTCTGGGTTGCCAATATCCTCCATGCCAAACTTGGCCTGACACAAACGCTTTCAACACTGGACATCAGTTTTTATCGTGACGATTTTTCCCGCATCGGCATGAACCCAAAAGTCAAACCTTCCAGCCTGCCACCACAGGTTGAAGACAGGCACATCGTGCTGGTCGATGATGTACTACAAACCGGGCGCACTATTCGTGCTGCAATGAACGAGATTTTTGACTACGGCCGACCTGCCAGTATCATTCTGGCCTGCCTTGTCGATCGGGGCGGCCATGAGTTGCCAATACAGGCTGATGCAATAGGACAGAAACTGGATCTAAAACCGGACCAGCACATTAAACTGACCGGACCTGAACCACTGGAGTTTGTTGTTACATGACTGACTGGCTGAATCTAACAGGCATAGCTACTTGCAATAATATTCAGACCTTACCCGCACCGGGTTTCCACTCAATTTTTTATACCACCAGGCTCACCATTGCCGGCAAGGGGAAATCGCGTGGTTAACAAGCCCAGCAAACCAACCGACAGCCTCATCGGCAATGATAACTGGAACATCCAGCTTGACAGAAATGGGCGGCTAAAACATTTCCTGACCGTCGAAGGACTGGGTAGCGAAATTCTGACCAGCATTCTTGATACGGCAGAAAGTTTTGCCAACGTCAATGAACAGCGTGTGAAGAAAGTCCCTATCCTTCGCGGTAAAACAATCGTTAACCTGTTTTTCGAAGCCAGTACACGAACACGCACCACCTTTGAGCTGGCTGCCAAGCGTCTGTCCGCCGATATTCTAAACATCAATATCAGCACCTCGGCAACGACCAAGGGAGAATCGTTACTGGACACACTGCAAAATCTGCAGGCGATGCTATGTGACATGTTCATCGTGCGTCACAGCGATTCCGGTGCTGCACACTTTATTGCCAGCCATGTCGCACCACACATCAGCGTAATCAATGCCGGTGATGGTTGGCATGCACATCCGACACAGGCCATGCTGGATATGTTTACCATTCGTCGCTTCAAGGGTGACTTCGGCAACCTGCGAGTCGCTATTGTTGGTGACCTGCTGCATTCTCGCGTCGCTCGCTCGCAGATACATGCGCTCAACACGCTGAACACAGGTGATGTGCGCGTTATCGCACCCAGAACCCTGGTCCCGAACGACATAGAAGATATGGGGGTCAAGGTTTATCACGATCTCGCAAAAGGTGTAAAAGACGCTGACGTGATCATCATGCTGCGGCTGCAGAAGGAACGCATGCAGGGTGCATTACTACCCAGCGAACACGAATACTACAGTGAGTACGGCCTCACCGAAGATAAGCTCAAGGCTGCGAAAGACGATGCCATCGTCATGCACCCGGGCCCAATTAATCGCGGCGTAGAAATCGAATCCAGTGTCGCTGACGGGCCACGTTCAGTCATCCTGAACCAGGTCACATACGGTATCGCCGTACGCATGGCCATAATGTCCATGGTGCTTGGGCGTGAGCCCGAGGCCGAAATCAGCGGAGAAGAACAATGAGCCGCCTGCTGATTTCCAATGGTTTAATCCTCGACCCGGTCAGTGAAACCGTTAAAACGAGTAGTGTCTGTATCGAAGACGGCAAGATCATCGCACTGGGTGATGCCCTGCCTGGCTTCGAGCCCGACAAAACCATCGATGCAACCGGGCTGATCATCAGTGCCGGTATCGTCGACCTGTGTGCCCGCCTGCGTGAACCCGGCCTCGAATTTAAAGCCAACATTCAAAGTGAAACGATTGCCGCAGCCAGTGCTGGCATCACTACACTGTGTTGCCCGCCTGATACTGATCCGGTGATCGATGAACCTGCCGTGGTTGAATTGATTCACCACAAAACACTGATGGCGGCACACACAAAGGTATTGACACTCGGCGCCCTGACCACGGGCCTCAAGGGTCAGCTGCTCAGTGAAATGGCCGCGTTACAAACAGCAGGCTGTGTTGGTGTCAGTAACACACGCAGACCTGTCGAGAGTACCCAGGTATTGAAACGTGCCTATGCCTATGCAGCCAACTATGACATGGCTGTCTTCATCGAACCGGATGATCACTGGCTGAGTGCCGGCGGATGTGCGCATGACGGTCGCGTGGCAAGTCGCCTTGGTCTGCAGGGTATACCGGTATCCGCCGAAACTGTAGCCATTTCTCGCTCCCTGATGTTGATTGCCGAAACCGGAGTCAAAGCACATTTTGGTCGCCTGTCTTCCGCACATGCAGTCCGTCTTATTGCAGATGCCAAGGATCAGGGTTTACCGGTTACAGCTGATGTCAGTGCTCACCAACTGTTCCTTAACGAGATGGATATCAGCAGCTTCAACAGCATATACCATGTCCTGCCACCTTTGCGTAGTCAACGTGATATGGAAGCCTTGCGTAGAGGTGTTCAGGACGGGGTGATTGATGCGATTTGCTCCGATCATCAGCCGCATGAAATTGATGCCAAACAGGCGCCTTTCGCCAGTACCGAGCCAGGCATATCGAGTCTTGAAACGCTACTGCCGCTAAGCCTGCGCCTTGTGCGCGAACAGGTGGTACCGACATATACAGCACTCAGTTTGATCACCAGTAAGCCTGCGGCCATTCTCGGTATCAGTGCAGGCACACTGAGAGAAGGTGAAATTGCCGATATCTGCATTTATGATCCTGACGCAGACTGGCAGCTCGATACTGAAAGCATGCTAAGTCACGGCAAGAATACGCCATTCGAAGGCTGGAATTTCCAGGGCAAGAATCGCTACACGATCATCAATGGCGAACTTGTCTTTTCATCGGACCAATAACGCACCCATCCAATCGCCTATCCCGAATATCCGCTTTGGATCAAAAGCGGGTAATCAAACAACCTTATAATCTCTGATAGATCCAGCTTGATTATTAGAGCGTGCTCATCAGTATATTGACTGATATCAAGAAATATCAAGTCAGCTTGCGTAATTGATAATTATCATTTTGCAATTGAGGGTGTTTTGATACGTTTTACATACAGGTAGTTAATATTAAAAAGCATTTTAAGTTTTATTTAAATCAAATTAAGGTATGTACAAATGATTTTAGATACATTGACATATTCGGTTATGACAGTTGCAGTTGGTTTATCTTTTATCGTAATTTATTTAACTCGTTCTCATCAGGAAACGCAGGATAACAGAGGAAAATAACAGGGATTTTTGTTTAAATATCTATAAGCGTGAAGGCTTATTGCGTATAAGATTCTATTGCAATAACAAATCCTCCAATTACATGATGCCAGACATATTCTCAAGAAATCTGGTAGATACACCTGCTTTGTCCAGCAAATTCATGCGTCGGCCTGGTTGCGCCGAAGTATCGAAATGCAATCATTCTATTGCTATACAGTGGCTTCCGATTTATAGTGATCATCCAGTTATTTTCCCGCGAATAACCGGAATAACCGGGGACAGACCACGGAATAACCGGGGACGAATAACCGGGGACAGACCACGGTTTCTGAACGGCCGCTTCTGGCCGATAGCGGTCAGTCGTATGAATACCCCACAGTTCTAATGTTATGTATCGAAGAATGATTAGCGCATTTCAGTTATGATGCATGTTGATAAATAATTCTGTAATAAAGTCAGAGCACAGTAGTTTAATTAATATTAGTATAACGAGGAAAAATACGACATGAGTACAGGTACAGTAAAGTGGTTCAATCCAGACAAAGGTTTCGGTTTCATCACTCCAGACGATGGGGGAAAAGATCTGTTCGTTCATCATACTGAAATCCAGAGTGGTGGCAGTTATGCGACGCTCAGTGATGGCCAGAAAGTAGAATACGAAATAGGACAAAGTGAAAAGGGACCGTGTGCAAACAAGGTTGTGCCTCTCTGATCGTATCCCTCACGTTAGGACGTTTTGAATCATCACATAACAAGGTCACTTAACTCAAACGTTGGACGTCCGCTATTGGCCGATAACAGACACTCAGCTATACACTTGTTATGTCATCCAGGACGGTCTCGATAGCTCGGACAACTTCTTCAGTTTTTTGTGGATCAAGCGCATCACGGTGAGGTGACACAAAACTGCCCGAATCGTTGTCGAAATATTGCCCGGATGCCGTTTCGAATTCATCAGACAGTGAAGCGCGGATGAGTATATCTGCACCGATGCCGATATCTTTGCCAACCATACCAAAGCCCTCTTTGACCATTTTTGTGCCGAGCAGCGACCCAGGATTGACTGCAATGAAGGCCGGAGCGTTCTCTTTGAGCATAAGCGCCATATGACGAGACCACATGGTAATCGCCAGTTTGCTCTGCGCGTATGCCTCCAGGTCGTCAGACAATCTGACCCGGCCCATCAGCGCTTCCGTATTTACCGGAGACTGGGCAGCGGAAGAAAGGTTGATTATACGTGCAGAAGACCCAAACAGCGGTAAAAGTCGTTTAGTCAGCAGACAGGGCGCAAGTGTATTGACCGCGAACCGTACATCCAGCCCGTCTTGCGTGATGGCATCGGGCGTTTTAAAGACTCCCGCATTATTGATCAGTACATCAAGCTGGTTGTGCCGTTCAGTTATCGCCTGCGCCAGTGTCTCTACATCAGCCATGCGCGACAGGTCTGCCATGTAGCTTTCAACGCGCCCGTTATTCGCTAACGCTGAAAGTGCATTTTCCACTTGCTCAAGCTTTGCCGGATTACGCCCATGTAACAGAACATGATGCCCCATCGACACCAGTATTTTTGCCGTTTCCAATCCGATGCCGTCGGTTGAACCTGTAACCAGAATGGTTTTCTGCATGATATTCTCTCTCACTCGGGTTAAGACCCAAAGCAGACCTTCATGTTATCTACCTTTTAGTTTGTGAGCTTCTGATAGTGTTTGCTTGTAGTACTTGCCCAGGGCTTTATCACTGGCCCGGCGCTCAGCAAGAGTGGCTGAATTAAATTCTTCCTCTCGCAGTAACTTGAGATAGTTATCTAAACGTCTCTGGCCTAACTCCCCGGAGACAATGGCCTGTTGAACCGCGCAGCCAGGTTCGGTCTGATGCTTACAGTCACTAAACTTACATTGTTCTGCATACGCTTCAATATCGGCAAATGTAGTTGCGATACCTTCCTTGCAATCAGCTATTTGAATTTCCCGCATCCCGGGATTATCCAAAATAATCCCTCGCTCTCCTAAAGAAATTAGCGAACGCCGCGTTGTAGTATGTCGTCCCTTGTCATCATCTTCTCTTATATCTCCTGTGCCAAGCCTTTGTTCCCCGAGCAGTGTATTAATCAGCGTAGTTTTTCCCACACCCGAAGAGCCCAACACAGCTATAGTAGTTCCTTGTTTTAACCAGGGAGATAGTTTACTGACACTTGTTTCATCCAGACAGTTAATGGATTCAACCACCAGGAACGGATCCAGAGCCTGAACCTTTTCAACAAAGCTTTGAGGTGTTTCTGATTGATCGCTTTTACTTAACAATACGACCGGTTCTGCGCCTGACTCATTCACCAGAGAAAGAAAACGCTCAATCCTGTTCAGATTAAAGTCATCATTCATTGAAGAGACAATGAAAGCCGTATCAACATTGGCAGATATCAGCTGCCTCTTTAATTTACTGCCTGCAGCTTTTCTGGAAAAACAGGTTTTACGTTCAAGCTGGCGTATTATCCGTTGCTGGTTATCTAACAATAGCCAGTCACCTACAACCATTTCAGGCATTGTCGCTAATAAAGGAATATTGAAAACACCAGACTCTGTGGCTACGGTTATTTCAGACTTAGACTGCTCAACAACTCTTGCAGGAATAGCGCCATCCCACTCATCCAGCGAGAGCTGCTGCTGAAAAAAAGCTTGCCAGCCCAAATTAGCAAGTGAACTAGAGTGCGACGTCATTAATCTCGTTGACTTCTTGCAGCATAACTCAGTCAGCCTCAGTATCTAGTGAAACAGCTTAAAATTGTATTATCAACAATCTATCGAATATTCGCTATAGGCCGTTAGCGAACGTCAGGCATAAGCTCAATACAAACAATAGACTAGCTATCACGATCTCGCCCTTTAACCATTTTCAGAATAGCTTCCTCTCCTAGCGGCTCTTTACCTTTTATACGCAAGCTTTCGTTCCATTCCCTGGCAAAGTCCCTCTGTATTCTGGAATTAAGCAATGCTGTGAGAGACATCGCAACAAGTGCACCCAGACTGGCGAGCGCCATATCCCTGTGTGCATCCCATACATCACCTTGCGTGCCCAGGTAGGCAACACCGAGGTCACCACCAAACAGCTCAGCTGCACCCCACTCAAACAGTTCGAACATCATTGATGTTGACATGGTTAGATCAAGCGGCAGGAAGTAGGCCCAGAAACCCTTTACATCAACCACTCGTATAAAGAATTCTCGAATAGGATAAGCCAGCAACAGGCCATAGCAAAAATGCACAAGCCGATCAAAATGATTACGCTCGAACCCCATTAGCTCATCAAGACTGAAACCCAGGTACATTTGAAACCACACATCGTATGGCACAAGCGCATACGTGTAATATGCGCCGACCGAGTGCAGGCACATGAATATAAAAATTAATGTATAGGAAATTCGTGATAGTGGAAAACGTCTGTAGGTAGAAACGAGCAAGACAACAAAAAGCAGCACGAGTACATTTTCCAGTGCCCAGTCTGCCCTGTCATGTGGATTGATGGCCAGAAACAGCCACCATATTAAATACAAGGAACCCAGTATCAGCAATAATTGATGATGAGGTATCAGCTTCATGACATGATCATAACTGATACTTACGACAACAACAGCTTTCTACTGCGAGAAAGCACGAGAGCAGACTGGATAAGCCTGTCAGGACTTGTTCAGATCGGTCGAGGCGCTGGGAAACTGAAGTGCTTCCGACTCTTTTTCCTTGCCTTCAAGATTCTTAACACCACCACCAAAGTTAATTCGCCATTCAAGATCACTGCTTGAATCAGCATTGGCGAGTGCTGTTTTAAGATCAATTTTGCCTTCTTTGTAAAGGATATACAGTGACTGGTCAAAGGTTTGCATGCCGACATCAGAGCCTTTTTCCATGATCTCCTTGATGCCATGGAAATTGCCATCGCGAATTAGCTGGCTTATATAGGGCGTGTTAATCATCGCCTCACAGGCAACCACGCGATGTGTGCCATCAGCTGATGTTACAAGGCGCTGCGCAAGAACCGCATTCAGATTGAGTGACAGGTCCATCAGAATCTGGTTATGTGCATCACTCGGGAAGAAGTTAAGTATGCGATCAAGTGTCTGGTTAGCATTGGTTGCATGCAATGTTGTCAGACATAGATGACCGGTGTCTGCATAACGCAACGCCGATTCGATGGTCATACGATCACGCGCTTCGCCAATCATGATTACATCCGGTGCTTCGCGCATGGCCTCACACAATGCATTATCAAAAGACAGTGTATCCAGCCCTACTTCGCGCTGACCGATGATGCACTTCTTGTGGTGAAACATGAATTCAATCGGATCTTCGATGGTCAGGATATGACCGGTATCGAGCTCGTTGCGATAATCCAGCATCGAGGCCAGTGATGTCGATTTACCGGTGCCGGTAGCACCAACAACCATAACAAGGCCTTTCTTTTTCTTCATGATGTCCTTGTAGACATCAGGTAACGCCAGTTCTTCTACCGAAGGAATATCTGCCTTGATGTATCGAATCACCATTGATACTTCGCCGCGCTGCATATACATGTTTACACGGAAACGACCAAGATCGGTATAGGACATGCCCATGTTGAATTCGAGATTCCTCTCGAAGTCCTTGATCTGCGCCGGCGACAGCAGGTCATAAGCAAGCTTGCGCGTCATACCGGGTGACAACATGCTTTTGCCAACAGGCCGCATCTTGCCTTCAATACGCACGCTCACCGGAGCGCCCGTCGTAAAATACAAATCGGACGCATGCTGCTCCGACATCAGTTTCAGATATGGCTGTAAGTTCATGGCTTAATCCGCCCGTCCAATATTCAGCATTGCTTAGCGCATGATGCTGGTATTGGAATCTCCATGGTCTTCCATTGTAAGTTTATCCAGCCCGTCCATAAGGTCCTCTTTCTTCGAGTCCTTACTTTCAAGCTTGATGCGAAGACGCAGGTCGTTGAGTGAATCAGCGTTACGCAACGCATCTTCATAGGTGATACGCCCGGATTCGTACAAACCAAACAGGGCCTGGTCAAAGGTCTGCATCCCAAGCTCGTTAGACTTGCCAATCAGTTCCTTAATCTCGTGTACATTACCCTTGAAGATCAGGTCTGACATCAAAGGCGTGTTCAACATTACTTCAACGGCCGCTACGCGACCCTCACCATCTGCCTTGGGAATAAGACGCTGCGAGATAATGCCCTTGAGGTTCAATGACAAATCCATCAACAACTGCGCACGACGCTCTTCAGGGAAAAAGTTGATAATACGGTCCAGCGCCTGGTTAGTACTGTTAGCGTGCAGTGTGGACAGGCACAGGTGACCGGTTTCAGCAAACGCAATCGCGTACTCCATGGTTTCACGGTCACGAATCTCACCAATCAGGATGACATCAGGTGCCTGACGCAAGGTATTCTTCAGCGCGATCTCGTATGAGTCAGTGTCAACCCCTACCTCGCGTTGGGTAACAATACAGTTCTTGTGATTATGAATAAATTCGATCGGGTCTTCGATGGTAATAATATGGCCCTTGCTGTTTTCATTACGGTAACCAACCATCGCTGCCAGCGATGTTGATTTACCGGAGCCGGTTGCACCTACGAAGATGACCAGGCCACGCGCTGTCATGGATACATCCTGCAAAATCGGCGGCAGATCCAGATCAGCAAATTCAGGGATATCTGAGCGAATAACACGAAGCACAACGCCGACAGAGCCGCGCTGGGTAAATGCATTCACACGGAATCGGGAAACACCGGGCAGGCTGATAGCAAAGTTACACTCCTGCGAGGCCTCAAATTCAGCCTGCTGCTTGTCGTTCATAATTGAACGCACCAGCACCTGTGTATGCTGAGGACTCAGCGCCTGGTTTGAAAGCGGTGACATTTTGCCGTCCACTTTCATCGACGGTACGGCGCCGGCAGTAATAAAAAGGTCAGAGCCGTCTTTCTGCACCATCATGCGCAGCAGATCATGCATGTACCGTATGGCCTTATCGCGATCCATCTAAGATCACCTCTTATTATTTTTATGTAACTTTATAAGTATAGTCCCAAGCCATGGCTTTGCTATGGTTTAGGAATGCTTTAATTTTCCAATTCTTACCGGCTTTTCAGCCTAGAAAGCTTCCTTATTGGCCGCCTTCTTCATCGCTTCATCCTTGCTTACCAGGCCCTTGGCCAGCAGTTCCTGCAGATTCTGGTCGAGTGTCTGCATACCGATAGACTGGCCTGTCTGGATGGCAGAGTACATCTGCGCAATCTTGTTTTCACGAATCAGGTTACGAATCGCGGGTGTACCGATCATAATCTCGTGCGCCGCCACACGCCCACCACCGATCTTCTTCAGCAGGGTTTGCGAAATTACCGCACGCAGGGACTCGGACATCATCGAACGCACCATTTCTTTTTCTGCTGCCGGGAACACGTCGACCACACGGTCGATGGTTTTTGCAGCCGAGCTGGTATGCAGGGTACCGAATACCAGGTGACCGGTTTCTGCAGCTGACAGTGCCAGTCGGATGGTTTCAAGGTCACGCATCTCACCCACGAGGATAACGTCAGGGTCTTCACGCAGCGCTGATCGCAGTGCTTCACTGAATCCCAGGGTATCGCGGTGCACCTCACGCTGGTTGATCAGGCATTTCTTACTTTCGTGCACAAATTCGATCGGATCCTCAATCGTCAACACGTGGCCATAGTGGTTTTCATTGACGTAGTTGACCATGCCCGCAAGCGTGGTCGATTTACCCGAACCGGTCGGTCCGGTTACCAGCACGATGCCACGCGGCGTATTGGAAATATCTTCAAATATTTTCGGTGCCTTGAGTTCTTCGAGGGTCAGAATTTTTGAGGGAATGGTACGAAATACGGCACCGGAACCACGGTTATGGTTAAACGCGTTAACACGAAAACGTGCCAGGCCCGGGATTTCGAATGAGAAATCTGTCTCGAAGTATTCTTCGTATGCCTTGCGCTGTTTGTCGTTCATGATGTCGTACACCATGCCATGAACGACTTCATGATCCATCGGATCAACATTGATACGACGTACATCACCATCCACACGAATCATCGGTGGCAAGCCGGCCGATAAGTGCAAGTCAGACGCGCCATTCTTGACGCTGAAGGCAAGCAGCTGCGCAATATCCATTATTCCCCCTGATAGTCGGAATTTTTTTTGCCCGGCGTTAAGCCAGGACAGATTATTTTGAAGTTATAGTCCAAGTTATAGTCAATAATTTGACGGCCTTCATCTGTTTGTGGAAAAAAATCCTCTGCTGTAGCCAACTGTCATTGCGACGTAACAAGCACTCTACTCAGCTCTGTCGGCAGCTATGATAGACTTCGCCGAAATGCGAATTCGATACTTACCAGCATCATGAACCCATCCATTGCATTCATTGGCGGCGGCAACATGGCGTCCAGCCTGATTGGCGGCATGCTTGCTGCAGGCACCCCGCCTGAAAGCATCCTGGTTGCCGAGCCATCGGATGATCAGCGCCAGAACCTGTCACAACAGTTTGGGATCAACACCAGCGCAAACAACCTGGATGTGCTCACATATGATGTCGTTGTGCTTGCAGTCAAACCCCAGGTTTTGCAGGTGGTGTGCCGTGAGCTGGCAAATGCTGAAGATGCCGCCGGACCCTTGTATGTATCGATCGCAGCAGGAATTCGCAGCAACAGTATCGAGCGCTGGCTGGGCGGTAACGCAGCGATTGTACGCTGCATGCCAAACACGCCGGCGCTGCTACAATACGGCGCCACAGCGTTGTACGCCAACACTGCCGTCACTGAAGAACAGTCAAAACAGGCTGAAGACATACTGCAGGCAGCCGGCATCACCACCTGGGTTGATGACGAGACGCTGCTCGATGCTGTCACTGCACTATCCGGTAGCGGCCCTGCTTATTTTTTCCTGTTGATGGAAGCCATGCAGACAGCAGGGATCGAGCTTGGACTGGACAGTGATACCGCAAAACAACTCAGCCTGCAGACGGCGCTGGGTGCGGCGCGCATGGCACATGAAAGCGATGTCAGTCCTGCCGAACTGCGCGCTCGTGTAACATCGAAAGGCGGTACCACCGCAGCCGCGTTAGCCAGCTTCGAGGCAAACGGCTTTAACGAAATCGTTTCGGAAGCACTGCGCGCTGCCTATAATCGCTCTGCTGAACTGGCTGAAGAACTTGGCCAGGACAACGAGTAATCCCGGCAAACACCCGAAAGATAACCAAGAAATATGAGACAAGAAAACCCGATTATTTTCCTGATCGAAACCCTGCTCGACCTCTATATCGTCGTGTTGATGTTGCGCTTCATTCTGCAGCAGGTACGCGCAGATTTTTATAACCCGATTTCACAGTTCATCGTAAAGGCCACATCCCCTGTACTGAATCCGGTTCGCCGCATTATCCCCGGGGTTGGCGGCATCGATCTCGCGACCATTATTGTTGTGATCGTTTTTATCGCGTTCAAGGTCTGGGTCGTGGTTATGTTGCAGGGCTATTCACCATCAATACTGGCACTGCTGTTGACCGGCATACGCGATTTCATCAGCCTGGCGCTGAATATCTTTATCTTCGCGATTATCGTGCAAGCCATTTTAAGCTGGGTGAATCCTGATCCCTATAACCCGGTATCGGGCATCCTGCACAGCATTACCTACCCGGTATTGCGGCCTTTCCGTAGCCTGATCAAGCCAATCGGCGGTCTCGACCTGTCACCGTTGTTTGCCTTGATCGCACTGATGTTTACCGAGAGACTGGTGAATTACTTGTTCTCACTGATATAGTCCCGCACCTTCTGAACGCATAAAAAATGGATTTACCGCAGAGGCGCGGGGGCGCCGAGTTGTTTTTGTGTGTCATGTGGCGCCCTTCGGGGCAGCGCAGGATCGTCACGGCGATGCACTACCTGGCCAATAAGGTAGGTTTCCGCGTCGCTATCGGTGACAGCAGAGATGCTTGGTTTAGCCAGTCGGGGCGCGGTGGGGGGGGTCAAATTGGTTGCGGGCGAGTTTGTGTGGCACTGGCGCCGTCGG
>JARFRD010000134.1 GCA_029287435.1 Gammaproteobacteria bacterium | reverse complement strand
ATATCAGCCAGTCGATCCAGATAGCCCTCGAAGGACTGGTTATCAGCGATTATATCGAAGGCGATCGTGCGTTTGATATCCGCGTGCAGCTGCCACGATCAGATACGACCGACCTGCAGGAACTGGAATCAGTGCTGCTGTTTCCCGGCAACAGCCAGCGACAACCGGTTTACCTTGGCCATGTTGCGAAGGCTGAGCTGGTGCAGTCGCCGGCTACTATCATGCGCGACAACCAGTTGCGTATCATTGAAGTCAGCGCCAGTATCGATGCCGATACAACCCTTGGTGAAGCGAAGAAAAATATCGACACAGTGCTGGCTAATATCAACCTTCCAAAAGGCTATAACCTTTATGATGCAGGGATAAGCAAGACCCTGCAGGAAGGTAGAAGCACCACGATGTTGTTGCTCGGGCTGGCACTGTTCCTGGTGTTTGTTGTCATGGCAGTACAATATGAATCGTTACGCAACCCGATCGTTATCATGCTCAGCGTGCCATTTGCAGCCATCGGCGTGGCCATCGGCATCAACCTCGTTGAGCTGGCACTTTCTGTCCCGGTGTGGCTCGGTATGATCATGCTTGCTGGCATTGTCGTCAATAACGCGATTATCATGGTCGAGTATATCGAAATCCTGCGCAATCAGGGTATGGCCAAGATACAGGCGTTGATCGAAGCGGCAAAAAAACGCTTGCGACCCATTCTGATGACCACTTTGACAACTGTCGTGGGCATGCTGCCACTGGCGCTGGGGCTGGGTGAAGGGGCGGAGATGCTGCAGCCCCTCGCCATCAGCATTGTATCGGGACTGATCTTTTCGATGTTCGTTACCCTGTTGCTGGTACCGATCATTTATAACCTGGCACATACAGGCGATTGATCCTGACGCACTATTGATTCACAATGAATATTTCCAATCAATGATAACAACCATGAGAGATAAAACATGAGCATACTCGACTTCGCAAAAGATATTGGCAGCAGCATCTTTAATACAGATAGCGCAGCGGCCGGCAAAATCAATGAAATGCTATCGTTGAAATTAACACCGATAAAAAACTTATCGGTTGACTATGATGATGGTACCGTCACACTCTGTGGTGAGTGCATGGACCAGCAGCATCGTGAACAGGCGATTCTGCTTGCCGGTAATGTAAAAGGGGTAGATAAAGTCGTTTCCGACGAGCTGACTTATCCAAAACCAGCAACTGAGAACCCGGCAACTGATGAAGCGGCAGCTGATCAACCCGCCGAAGAGAAAATTGAGTTTTATGAGATCAAGAGTGGCGACACACTGTCGGGAATAGCGAAAGAGTTTTATGGTGACTTCGGCATGTACACAAAAATTTTCGAGGCGAACCGGGAGGTGATTGAAGATCCGGACAAGATATACCCGGGACAAAAAATACGCATACCGCTTGCTTAGTGAATATGCTCATTGAATATGAAATGAGCTCCAGGAATTCCTGCATTTCTGGCTAATCAGCAGCAGATATATACAACATTCAGGGCCTAGCAGATCATCTGCTAGGCCCTGAATGTAGAGGCTCAAAGTGATTTCTCCGGTCTCGAATCGCTTGTCTAATCAGCAGAAAACAAGCAATGATTACTCTGTCGTTAGCGTTCCCATCATGTACTTCAGACGTGTGGGACCATTGCGCTCGTCACGTTCTATCCAGATTATATGCAGCTGCCCCTGATCATCGAAAATGATACTCGGGTGTGCCTGCTCCCCTGCTCCCGATGCACCGGGCACGGGTATGTCTTCACCCCATTCGCCATCAGCAAATACTGATATCATGATATCTGAGTTGCCTTCACGTTCGTCAGTCCAGGCAACCAGCAGGCTACCGTCTGGGTGACCAGCCGCTGTTGGGTGCCACTGCCGGGCGACACCGCCGAAGTCATCCTGTACGCGCATATTAGGACCAAAACCATTGCCAAGACGAAAGACTGCCGCATAGATATCATAGCCTTCGCGGAAATCACGTTTGTCCGCCCATGTTGCCAGCACCCGATCAGCACCGAATGTTGCCAATGCAACGCGAGATACCCCATGACCTTTGCCATAGGTCGCACTGCGCTGTTCTATTGTGGCGCTAATTCGTCGCGGAGGTGTCAGATCACATGGCTTGCCCTGCGCTGCCATGATGATGGTATGTCCCAGTCGCCGATCTTCCCAGCTGACGAGCAGTCGTTCGCCAATGGCAGTAACTGCGGGGTATAACTGTTCGTCCTGCGCCGCTGCAATATCTGCCGTACAGCTTTGCTTAATTGTCAACGTGTCGGCATCCGCGAAGGCAATCTGTGCCAGCTGGATCTGTCCATATCGCCCGGCCCGCTCGGACCAGACGACAACAATATCAGTACCATAGCGAGATATGCTCGGCTGGCTGCCAGCGGCAGATAGTTTTACAGTGGGAGCTGAATCATTTTGACCGACCATTCGCAGCAAGACCTGCCCATCCTCTTCCCAGGCTAGCATGAATCTGGAATCTCCCAGGCCAACGATCACCGGATCAAAGGCTTCCCCGTTGCCACTGATTTTTATTTCAGCAGTAAAACCTGGATCAGATAGCTTTTTGCGGGCGAGATAAACACGAGGAGTGCCATCACGATCGTCTTCCCAGGTGACTGCGACAGTGTTTCCGGAATAAGCGATGCTGCGTCGTCCTGCAGATTCGAGGTGATGAAATATCCGTTGACCGACCGCTTTTGTTATCGGCGCAGGAGTAGAAAACTGCCAGTCAGCAGCGATTGACAGCAGCGGCCAGCAGAAAAGCATTAGCTGGAGCCAGCCTGATTTTTTCATGGCCTTTGCCATGACGGCTGTCATGATCCTTTGCCGCCAAGTTTATCCTGCACCTGTTTGTCGGCATCGAGAAAATCGACAACTCTTTGCACACCCACCAGGCGGGCCAGTACATCGCCATTGACGTTAATGAATGAAAAAACCGGGGTGACAAAGGCATCATAGCGTGTCCCAAGCTCACGCTCGGTTATACGTTCGCCTGTCGGCAGGCGCAACCGCCTGCCGCTTTCTGAATCGACATAGGCAAGAATATAGTGATCAATAAATCTTTGTTTGACCGTTGCGTCGCTAAAGGCCTCCGCATTCGTCTTGTCACAATAACCACAGCCGTATCGGCCAAAATAGACAAACAGGGGTTTGCCCTGCTGCTCAGCCTGCTGCATCGCTTCATCGAATGCCAGGAACGGGTAGCCGGCAGGCGGTTCTGCCGCGGCTGCCAGGCTGACAAAAATCAACAGCACGAATATCAACTGACGTTTTATCGCAAATCTCATAACAGTATGTTGCTCATAACAGTATATTAGTAATAGGCTAGCATATCAGAATCAGATGTCATTACCTCAGCAGATTTCGATAGCACGGGTGGTGAGTAAAAGCAGAAGAACACCTATATCATAGCAATGTCACAATCTGGAACCGTCATCTATACCTGTGTTAGTGTCAGCGGTAAATAATAAGGCTTAATCAATATGGAGAGCAATATGCCCAAACTCGAAATCAACAGCATCGATCGACAGCTGGACATGGAGCCCGACTCCCCTTTGCTGTATGCGATGCGTGATGGCCTGAAAATAACCGCAACCAGGCACTGTTGTTGCATTGGTGAATCTGCGTTGCCACAGCTTACACCTGCGCTTGTCGAACGAGGTTTTGCCCTCACCGGCAAATCGCTTCGCTCGCTAACTGTTCGGCTTTATAAGTGATGGATCGCAGTACTGATACCGAAGTCCTGCGCAGCGCCATCGAGTGGCTCGATGAGGGTAGCCCGGTTTACCTTGCCACGGTCGTCGGGACCTGGGGTTCTGCGCCGCGCCGCCCTGGCTGCATGATGGTGATCCACCCCGATGGCCGTTTCAACGGTTCGGTGTCCGGCGGCTGTATCGAAGATGACCTGGCCCAGCAGGTCCTCAAGGGCGAACTTGAACACGAGCTGCCACGCCTCATCGAGTACGGTGTCACGCGCGAACGTATACTGCAGGTCGGACTGCCCTGCGGCGGGCGCCTGACGCTACTGCTGGAACGCGTTGATTCAGTAGCACCACTGCGTAACCTGCTGCAGGCGGTCGAACAGCGCAAGCTGGTCAGTCGGCATGTCTGTCTGAACACCGGTGAAGTCAGCCTGCAGCCCTCGCGTCATGACAGGGATTTTCACTTTGACGGTCAGAATATGCTCAAGATCTTTGGCCCACGCTGGCGCATGCTACTGATTGGTGCTGGCGAACTGTCACGCCGTGTCGCACAGCTGGCCATGACGCTTGATTATGCCGTCACCCTGTGCGATTCACGACCGGAATATGCAGATGGCTGGCAGATAGAGGGGGCAGCATTCGTCACGGCAAATACTGAACGGGCTATCATAGATCTGCAGCCAGACCCGCGCACAGTGGTGCTCGCACTGTCTCATACACCGGCACTGGATGATGCGGCACTGTACGTTGCGCTACAAAGCAATGCCTTCTACATAGGTGCTCTCGGGTCACTGAAAAACCAGCAGGCGCGCCTGAAACGCCTACAAAAAAGAGGCCTGACCAAGGAACAACTAGCACGCCTGCATGGTCCCGTTGGACTTGATATCGGCAGCCGCACGCCGGCAGAGATCGCGGTCGCGATCCTGGCCGCACTGATAGCGGAACGTAACCAGCTCGGGCAGCTAACCACAACTACACAATCCATCCATGCCTGAAATTACCGGTGTACTGCTTGCGGCCGGACAGAGTCATCGCTTCGGTAGCAACAAAATGCTGGCAGAGATCGATAAGCGGGCCATGATATTGCATGCGGCCGCCAGCCTGGCACCGTGTGATCGGCTGCTGGCTGTAGTACGCCATGATGACCTCCCTCTTCAACAGCTGCTGAATGATGCTTCAATAGAGTTCATTTGCAATAATGCTGCAGAACAGGGAATGGGTAGTTCAATTGCCTGCGGGATTGCTGCTAGTCGCTACTCTAAAGGGTGGTGTCTGCTGCCAGCGGACATGCCATTTGTGCGTCCATCAACAACGGGACAGGTTATAACAGCCCTGCATCAGGGGGCAGCTCTGTCGGCACCTTACTATCAGAACAGACGTGGCCATCCGGTTGGATTCAGTCAGGCCCTGGCAAACGACTTACTGGCACTTAACAATGCAAGCGGTGCACACGCTATCGTGGAACAAAACCAGCAGCAGCTTGCGGTGATTAATTGCACCGATCCTTACATACACATCGATATCGATACGCCGCATGACCTGCTGATAAAATAGCGCGGGGATCCGCCTGTGCAATTTGTATGAACATCCGAATTACAGCAAAAAAGACCTGACATGATTGTAACGAACCGGCCATATCTGCACTACCCTCCGCTCTTCAGCATTGAAGCTGTATCCGTTAGTTTTCGATGCATAAGCGTAGTACAACCGTAAAATCCTATTTCAACAATCACGAAATACATACTTACATTTACCTTCAGTAACAATTAGGATGATTTTATGATGTAGAACTTCAGTAACCAAAGTAATCTATCAGCGATATCTAGTACAATAGCGCTGTCAATGGGGACATACGGATTGATGAAAGATTTATAAATTTTTGCTATGAAAAATTATCTAGATCACCGAAAGTGAATAGACATTCATCTGCAATATCGTGCTTCGCTCTAGTTGTGACCAGTGTGCTATCCGGATGCGCCTACCACAAGACCACAACAATGATGCCGGCCCCGGTTATTTATCATAACTCTGCAATTGATCCCTTTGCACATCTTGCCAATGCGCAAAAAACGACAACAACAAAAGTCTTCTACGCGACAAACAGAACACCTGAATCAAATGGAATTGAACAACAGTATGGGAACTCGATAGATAGCGCAGTTCACCTCGGTGTGGCTACCGTTCAAATGGGTGACCACCGTACTGACTGGGCTGATTTATATCAATATTCTCTGGCAGAAAAACATGCGTCCAGCATGCCAATAAAGCTCGACAGGGTCACTGAATTGTCGGCAATGTCGACAATTTTCAGTGCCGGAGCAGATAACCTGTCACCTGAATTACAGCGTTTTCTTGATTCAATCAACAAAGAAATTGCATCCGCCGTTGACAAGGAAATAATGATTTATGTGCATGGGGCCAAGGTTGATTTCGCCAATTCTGCAATACTGACAGCTGAGGTCGACCATTTTGCTGGAAGGGATTTTGTCGGGCTGGCCTTTGCCTGGCCATCTCATCGGAACATTCTTGCCTACCTGACAGGTATAGATGTCAAGAACGCACTCGATTCCAGTCAAGCGTTACAAAGTTTACTGATTCTTCTTGCGGAGCACACGAATGCGGAACACATCAACATTCTTTCCTATAGTGCAGGAGGCAAGGTAAGCTCGAAAGCGCTTTTTGAGTTACGCCAGTCCTTTGCTGACCTCAGTGCAGCACAATTGAAAGAAAAATTCAGGATTGGTGCGGTTGTCCTTGCGGCTATCGATGTGGAGGTAGGTG
>JARFRD010000196.1 GCA_029287435.1 Gammaproteobacteria bacterium | reverse complement strand
GCTCTGGTTTGAAAGCTGGTCACGCAGCTTCATGCTCAATGCAACACCGGTTGATATATCCGGCCTTTTCAGGAAACACACGGACGATTTTGCCGCTGCATGGGTGTTTACGTCTGCGACCTTGCAGGTGAACAAGGATTTCACCCATTTTTCCAGTGGCCTCGGCATCGATGATTATGAGAGTGGTACCTGGGAAAGTCCATTCGACTATCAGAAACAGGGGCTGCTGTATTTGCCGGGCAACATGCCTGAGCCATCAGATTTTTCATTTACTGAAATATTGATAGAAAAAGTCAGGCCGGTTATCAAAGCCAGTGAAGGCCGAGCGTTTCTGTTATTTACCAGCTACAAGGCAATGCATGCAGCAGAAAAAATGTTGCAGGGCACAATTGAGTACCCAATTCTGATACAGGGTGAACACCCAAAACACCAGTTACTTGAACGATTCCGTGAAGCGGGTAATGCGGTATTGCTGGGCACATCGAGTTTCTGGGAAGGCGTCGATGTCAGGGGAGAGGCATTGTCCTGCGTTGTTATCGACAAGTTGCCCTTTGCTTCACCCGGAGATCCGGTGATGCAGGCACGCATTGATGCGATTCGAGAGCATGGTGGGCAGCCGTTCATGGAGTACCAGTTGCCACGTGCCGTCATTGCCTTGAAACAGGGTGTTGGTCGATTGATACGTGATGTTACCGATCGTGGTGTCATCGTGATCGGTGATCCTCGTATTACAAGCAAATCCTACGGCAAGATTTTTCTCAACAGCTTACCGGCGATGCCAGTGACATCAGAACTGCAGGATGTTCAACTGTTCTTCAAGCAAACACTCGAAGAGGAGGCTGTAGCGTGAAGTTATTAGCGATTGATACGGCAACAGAGGCCTGTTCTGCGGCAATTTGCGTCGACGGTGAAATAGTGCAGCGATACCGTATCGCACCACGCGAGCACAGCCACATCATATTGCCCATGATAGATGAACTGCTTGCTGAAACCGGCTGCAGCCTGACAGCGATGAATGCGATTGCTTTTGGTCGTGGCCCGGGATCGTTCATGGGTGTGCGTATCGCGGCAGGTGTTACCCAGGGCATCGCTTTTGCGCATGATTTGCCGGTAGTGCCCGTATCGACTCTGGCAGCAATCGCGCAGACGGCCCATGTGCAAACACAGGCCGAGAAGGTGCTTGCAGCGATCGATGCGCGCATGAACGAGGTTTACTGGGGAGTTTACGAGTTGTCCGATGCAGGACTGATGCAGCCGGATGGTGAAGAGTTGGTGATTCCACCGGGGCACTTAAGTGCACAGCATGGATCCGGCTGGACTGCAGCCGGTACCGGCTGGAGTAGTTACCGGGATGAGCTTGAAGCAACCATTGGCAAGAATGCCATCAGCGCCGTGGTTGAAGACTGTTTTCCAACGGCCGCGGCTATAGCAACCCTGGGCATGGCAGGTTTTGAAGCCGGAAACGAGGTGACTGCCTCACAGGCCGTGCCCGTCTATCTGCGCGATAATGTTGCAAAGAAATCAGCAGCTTAAAATATTCAATATCCATGTAAAACCATGAAATCGAGGCCGTCTTAAGGTAAGATTTGCGCCTTTTAAAGCAGCTGTAAAATCACACCAATGGCATCTATGGAAGTCAACGCAATCACCAACCAGATCAACGACCTTCGCGAACGCACAGAGTCGCTTAGGGGGTACCTTTGACTTCGATACACGCAAAGAAGAACTCGAAGAAATAAACCGGGAACTCGAGCAGCCTGATGTCTGGAATGATCCTGACCAGGCACAAAAACTTGGCCAGGATCGTTCACGCCTGGAAAAAATCGTACTGGTGATCGAGGAAATTACCTCGGGTCTGAATGATGCGGGTGAATTACTCGAAATGGCGGTCGAGGAAGATGACGAAGACAGTGCGAACGCGGTACAGGATGATCTCGCCACGATACAGACAAAAGTTGAAGAACTCGAATTTCGTCGCATGTTTTCAGGTGAAATGGATGCCTGCAACGCCTTTCTTGATATCCAGGCAGGTTCCGGAGGCACCGAAGCTCAGGACTGGGCTGAAATGTTACTGCGCATGTACCTGCGCTGGGGTGAGTCCCATGGTTTTGATACCGAGCTGATTGAAGCTTCGGCCGGTGATGTTGCCGGCATCAAAAGTGCTACCGTGCGCATTGCCGGTGACTACGTGTTTGGCCGTCTGCGTACCGAGACAGGTGTTCACCGCCTGGTTCGAAAATCACCTTTTGATTCAGGCAACAGGCGTCATACCTCGTTTGCGGCCGTGTTTGTATCACCGGAAATCGATGATGACATCGAAATCGATATCAATCCGGCTGATTTACGTATTGATGTATACCGGGCATCCGGTGCTGGTGGTCAGCACGTTAACAGGACGGAATCGGCAGTGCGTATCACGCATAATCCGACCGGAGTCGTTGTACAATGCCAGAACGACCGTTCGCAGCACAAGAACAAGGCAACGGCGATGAAGCAACTCAAGGCGAAACTGTACGAGCTCGAAGTGCAGAAGCGTAATGCAGATCAACAGGCCGTTGAAGAATCCAAGTCGGATATCGGCTGGGGCAGCCAGATTCGTTCCTATGTTCTGGACCAGTCACGCATCAAGGACCTACGTACGAGTGTAGAAACGGGTAATACGCAGGCGGTGCTGGATGGTGGTATCGATATGTTTATCGAAGCCAGCTTAAAGTCAGGCTTGTAGAGATGTAAAAAAACCGTTCGTCCTGAGCTAGTCGAAGGAAGCTAGTCGAAGGAAGCTTGTCGAAGGACACTCACAAGGTATGTGAATATGTTTTGTGTTTATATACTAAAGTGCTCTGATGGGTCTTACTACACGGGCCACACTGATAGTCTGGATAAGAGATTGTCAGAGCATATGAGCGGTGAAATATTTGCATATACTCACTCACGTAGACCGGTTACGCTGGTGTACTCAGAAGAAATGCCAACACGTTATGAGGCCTTATCCAGAGAACGTCAAATTAAAGGCTGGAGCAGAAGAAAGAAGGAAGCTCTAATTGAGAATGACTGGGAGTCGCTAAAACTATATTCTAAGTCGAAATGCCCTTCGACAGGCTCAGGGCGAACGGAATAGTAAAGTATTCACATGGCAGATACAGAAACAAACGAAAAAACGTTAACAGTCGAAGACGAAAACAAGCTCATCGCGCAGCGCCGTGAAAAACTCAGTGCCTTGCGAGAAGCAGGCAATGCGTTTCCAAATGATTTCAGGCGTGATTCCATGTCTGAAGGCCTGCACCTGCAGTTCGATGATAAATCCGCAGAAGAGCTGGAGGCCATGCAGGTACGTGTGTCTGTCGCCGGGCGCATGATGGCCAAGCGCGTCATGGGTAAAGCCAGTTTTACCAAGCTGCAGGACATGTCGGGACAGATTCAGTTGTTCCTGCAACGCGACAACCTGCCTGAAGGCACCTATAACGAAGGTTTCAAGAAATGGGATGTCGGTGACCTGATCGGTGCTGAAGGTGTCATGTTCAAGACCAAGACCGGTGAGCTTTCGGTCAAGGTCGATAACGTGCGCTTGCTGACCAAGGCACTGCGTCCGCTACCGGAAAAATTCCATGGCTTGACCGATACTGAAATTCGTTACAGGCAGCGTTATGTTGACCTGATTATGAACTGGGAAGTGAAGGATACCTTCAAGCTGCGCGCGAAAATAATTGCATTCATTCGTGATTATTTTAATCACCATGACTTCATGGAAGTTGAAACACCCATGATGCAGGTGATTCCCGGCGGTGCTACTGCGCGACCATTCGAGACCTACCACAATGCGCTCGATCTTGCGATGTACCTGCGCATAGCGCCGGAACTGTACCTGAAACGCCTGGTCGTTGGTGGCTTCGAACGTGTGTTTGAAATCAATCGCAGTTTCCGCAACGAGGGTGTATCAACGCGTCACAATCCCGAGTTCACCATGCTCGAGTTTTACCAGGCCTATGCCGATTACCATGACCTGATGGATCTGACAGAAGACCTGTTCAGAAGACTTGCAACCGATGTGCTTGGAAACATGCAGGTGGAGTACCAGGGTGAAAAACATGATTTTGGACGCCCGTTCCAGCGCATGACCGTGTTCGAATCTATCCTGGAACACAATCCGGATATTACTGCAGCTGCCATTTCGGAAATTGATACTGCCCGTAAAGTTGCAGAGTCACTGGATATCCCAATCAAGGACAGTTACGGACTTGGCAAGATTCAGATAGAGATCTTTGAGAAAACAGTTGAACACAAGCTCAAGGATCCGACTTTTATCACCGAGTACCCGAAAGAAGTGTCACCACTGGCACGCAGCAATGATGCCAATCCATTTGTGACAGATCGTTTCGAACTGTTTATC
>JARFRD010000123.1 GCA_029287435.1 Gammaproteobacteria bacterium | reverse complement strand
GGCCATGTGGTAGTCCTTCTGCTCGAAGAACACGCGCTTGATCAGTTCGACCGCATCACGACCCCACTGAATCATCTGGTCGATATCCTTGAGCAGATAATCAATTTCATCCCTGTTGAGTGACTTGTTGACACCACCGGGTATTGCACCGGTACCGTGTACGCGCTTGCCCGCAGTGAGTCGAATCACTTCCTGGCCGTACTTGCGTAACTTCACGCCCTGCATGGCAATTTCGGGATGGTCCTCGATCACACCAATGATGTTGCGATGCGCGACTTCATCATCGAAGCCAAACAACAGGTCGGGCGAGCTCAGGTGAAAAAAGTGCAGTGCATGCGACTGCAATGTTTGTCCATAGTGCATCAGGCGGCGGATTTTCTCCGCAGTCGGTGTCAGTTCGCGGGCACCGACCAGCATGTCGGTGGCCTTGGCAGCAGCGAGGTGGTGACTGACCGGGCAAATACCGCACAGCCGTTGCACCAGTACCGGTAATTCCCAGTAAGGCCGGCCCTGGATAAATTTTTCGAAACCGCGGAATTCGACGATATGCAGCCGCGCCTGCTTGATCTGGTTGTTGTCATCCTGCAGCAGCGTGACCTTGCCATGTCCCTCTACACGGGTGACCGGCTCGATTACAATTCGATTCAGACGTTCAGGATGTTCAGCGGTTTCAAGTGAAGACATAGTAGTGTTAGTCGTAGTGAATCTGTGTGTATGGGAAACTGATCGGTTTACCTTCAATCAGTTCAGTCAGGAAAGTCCATATGGCATCACCTGAAGGCGGGCAACCCGGCAGGAAGTAATCAACTTTAACAACCTCGTGTATCGGGTGTACCTTGTTGAGCAGCATCGGGATTTCAGGATCAGTCGGGATCATCTTTGTGTGGACACCAACGCCGTCGATATAGGCCTCCTCGAGACATTCCTTGAGCTCGAACGAATTGCGCATCGCCGGGATGCCGCCATTCACGGCGCAGGCACCGAGCGCGATCAGTATATCGCAGTTTTCGCGGAACTCTCTCAGTACTTCGACGTTTTCCGCGTTGGCAACACCACCCTCGATAATACCGATATCGCAGTGACTGATGTGCTTGATATCCGTGATCGGGGTACGGTCGAATTCGACCACCTTTATTAGGTCAAGGATGCGCTCATCGATATCGAGGAAAGACATATGGCAACCGAAGCAACCGCAGAGGGAACACGTGGCGACCTTGAGTTTTTCTGCCATGATTTATTCCTTGTCCTCGTTGGCTGCGACATCGCCGACCACGCTGATCGGCTGCTTGTCGTACAGGCGTTCACCAATCGGTTTTTCGTAACCCTGGTGCTTGGGCAGGATAGCACCAACCGGGCACACGTGGGCGGCCTTGTCAGTAACGGCGAATTCGCTGTCACCCAGTTTGCCACTGGGTGAATTGATCACCAGGTGCGTCTTGATGCCACGATCATCAAGTGCAAACACGTTCTTGCCATCTACATCCCGGCTTGCGCGCACGCAGAGTTCACACAGGATACAGCGGTCGAAATCGATCACGGTGTCAGGATGTGAGGCGTCCAGTGGGCGTCTCGGGAAGAAGTGCGTGAAATGCGGCGACAACATGCCGGTGTAATAGGCAACTGCCTGCAACTGGCAGGCACCGCTTTTTTCGCAGCCGGGACAAACATGGTTGCCTTCGACAAACAGCATTTGCAATATCGAGCGGCGCATCTGTACCAGTTCTTCGCTGTTATTCTTCACCTCGAGATCGTTGGAGGCGGGCTGGGTACAGGATGAAACCTGGCGGCCGTTCACTTCAACCACGCATACACGGCAACTGCCGTGTGGCGCGAATTCCGGGTTGTGGCACAGGTGTGGAATATATTCACCAGCCCGCATCGCGGCATCCATGATGGTGTCGCCCGGCTGGAAGGGAATGGTTTTGCCGTCCAGTGTGAATGTATCGCTATCCTTCATGTATCTGTCCTGATGTGTGCACGGGAGTCGTTCCTGTGGCTGATGTCACGGGCTTCCTGCAAGGCCTCATCCAGGTCGAACGCAGGTTCGTAACTCGCATGATGCGCCAGTTTTTCCTCGACGATGTACGGGAACTTGTCCAGCATGTCGAGTACACAGTTGGGTGCCGTGGTACCGAGCCCACAGTGACTGGTGGATTTCATCAGCAGGCCGATGTTGCGCATTTCATCGGTATCGTAGCGCCCGGCCTTGCCATCAGTTAGCTTGTCGACCAGGTCCTTCATCAGCGCGCCGCCGACACGGCAGGGTGTGCAGAAGCCACAACTTTCATGCACAAAGAAATGCGCGAAGTTCTGCACCATGTCGAGCAAATTACGCTCATTATTGAAGACCATGAAAGAGCCTGCCGTGGGTACATCCTCGAAAGCGATGCTACGCTCGAACTCCTCAGGTGGAATGGTCATGCCAGCAGCACCGGCAACCTGTACCGCCTGAACGTCGCTGGCACCGCAAGCATCGAGTATCTGCTGGATGCTGGTACCGAACGGTACTTCATATATGCCGGGGTGCTCACAGTCACCACAAATGCTGAGCAGTTTTGTGCCCGAAGACTCTTCGGTACCAACAGACCTGAACCACTCTGAACCTGAGGCGGCGATACAGGCAGCGGCAAGATAAGTTTCCACGTTGTTGACCACGGTTGGTTTTTGCAGGTAACCATGCGTGACCGGGAAGGGTGGGCGTTTGCGTGGCACACCGCGCTTGCCCTCAAGCGATTCGATCAGTGACGATTCTTCACCACAGATATAGGCACCTGCACCCATGTGGATCTCGATATCGAAATCGAAACCATGCTTACCGAGGATGTTCTTGCCGAGCAGACCCTTGTCACGTCGTTTTGCGAGCACGGCTTCGAGCTGAGGCTTTAAATACAGGTATTCGCCGCGCAGGTAGAGAAAACCCTGGCGCGCTCCGATAATGCCCGCACACAGGGTCATGCCCTCGAACACGTTATCGGCTTGGCTATCCAGCAGTACGCGGTCCTTGAATGTGCCTGGCTCGCCTTCATCGGCGTTACACACGACAACACGGTCATTAGTGCCGCCATTATGCGCTTCTTTACAGAACTTCCATTTCAATGCTGTTTTAAAGCCAGCACCACCACGACCGCGCAGACCGGAATCATCGATTTCCTCGAGCAGCTTGTCAGCACCATTGTCGATACACTTCTGCACGGCTTCGCCGTTGCATTGGTTATGCGACAGTAACAGGTTCGACTGGCGAATATTGTTCTCGATCCTGAAAAAGTCAGATGGCCATTCATCCAGCGGCGTGCAGTTTTCGATGAGCAGAGCGATATTCTGTATTTTGTGCGCATCAAGTCGGGTCAGTACTCTGCCATTAACCAGTATCGCCGGCCCCTGGTCGCAAAGGCCAGTGCAGGAGGTCGTGTCCACTGTTACGCGACCGTCCTTACGGGGTACGCCACGCTCGACACCGAGCTTGTCGCAAAGGTCGGACAACAACAGTCGGCTGCCGAGCATGTGATCGGTGATACTGTCACTGAACAGAATGTCATACTCGCCGCGCGGCGTTTCGTGCAGGAAAGTGTAAAAACCGATCACACTGCGTATGTATGTTTCTGACAGGCTGAGTGCCTCGGACAACTGCGAGATGGAAGCCTGTGGAATATGATTGAACTGCAACTGCAGTGCATGCAGCATTTGCAACAGCTCGCAGGAATCGTTGCCGGCTGATGCAAGCAAGGCGCTGGTGAATGCTTGTGGATTCAGTTCTGGGTCTGTAGATGCCACCATTCGATCCTGTTCCAGGGATTAACTATTCAGCCATTTGAGCGACTGAACAGGAAGAGTTCCAAGACATAAGCATACCCAACATTGACAAAATATGACATATCAAGACCCTGATCAGGATCAAATAATTATCGAGGTCAGGCCAAAATCCGGAAAGAAAAAATAGAATGCACCAAATTAGTACACGAATGTCTCGGTTTATTGCACAGCTCGCGTAAATCCTGTCATTTCACAGCATCGCTTGTTATAACTACGCTATGGCTGCATTACTGGCAAAACCCTATGTACCTGGTAAGGCCCGCGGTGTCCTTCACCGAGGTTATGAGCCTGGTTCTACAGATAGTATTCTGCTACTCGATCAACGCGAGCTGACTCAACTGGCATGGCGACCTGCCGGTATCCTGGTTGTTGATGGTGCACCATTTTCACACGCCATGATTCGTTTACTGACGCTGGGCATTCCAACTGTACTGATTAGCAGTGAAGTTGCAGACTGCCTGGTGGAGGGCGAAGAAATATTAATCGACGGTCTTAACGGTACTGTCGTTAAACAACCAGGCGCCGAACAGGAAGCTGCCAGCCATCCTGTGTCAGCCGCGGCTGATGACAGCATTAAGTTAACAGATGGCTCTCAGGCATTATTACGTGCGAGCCTGTTTCACACTGCAGACGCTGAGCTGGCAGTGAAATCCGGGGCCAGTGCCATTGGCCTGGTGCGTACCGAATTTATATTACCTGAAGATGGACACCAGCCTGATGCAGTCTTTTATGAAAATGCACTGGGTGGTCTCTGTGACATCGCGCAGCCACTACCTGTAACTTTGCGATTGCCTGATATAGCTCCGGACAAGCAGATGCCCTGGTTGAACATGCCTGCCGATACCTGCAGGCCATTGGCGATGCAGGGGGTGCGCCTTTATCACGAGGAAACGGTGCGTGACATGGTGATGTCTCTGCTGTTTGCCGTCAACAGGCTTGCCGCTGAATACGAGATAAACCTGCTGGTTCCCTATGTATCCGACATAAACGAGTTCAGTCACTGGCGCGGCGTGATTGAACAGCAACTGGACGCATCGATCCCGATTGGTGCCATGATCGAGTCACCCGCTGCAGTGCTTGCCATGCCGCACTGGTTTGATATTGCAGATTTTGTTGCAATTGGCTGCAATGATCTGATGCAGTGTTTGTTTGCAGCCGACCGTGACCTTCCCGAGGTCAGTCAATATCTTGATCCTTATTCACCGGAGCTGTTTCGTTTTCTGCAGCAGGTGTCTGTAGCTGCGGGCGACAACATCGACAAGGTACAACTCTGTGGCCTGCTACCCCAGTTAACAGGCGTCCTGCCTGTACTGCTCGGGATGGGTTTTAGAGTTTTCTCGATTGCACCGATAATGGTTCCTTATCTTGCAAAAGTTGTGCGTGAAACAGACATGGCACAGGCAAAAAACATTGCCAGTCAGGTATGCGAGGCGAGGGATAGTGC
>JARFRD010000035.1 GCA_029287435.1 Gammaproteobacteria bacterium | reverse complement strand
CGCTGCTCTGCTATGCTTGGCTGTAATACGCTAAGCGTATTCCCTTGGAACAACAACAATAAATACCGAGGCAATTGTGAGAAAATATATTGATGGGCTGTGGCAGCAGTTCAACCAGGTTGATGAGCACACCCGTGCAAGGCATATGCTGAACATTGAAGCAGGTGCCGACATCCAGGAAGTTACCCGAAACTACCGCCAGCTGATTTCAAAACATCATCCCGACAAAGGCGGTGATCAGGATACCTTCATCAGCATACGTCAGGCCTACGAATTATTGAGACAACAGGCGGCATAGAGAAAAAACGCCGGTCCAACCTGAAAGGCTTCTCGGTTATTTCCCTGCTGGACGATGATATGGATAGCCCGGCAGGTACATCCTTGCTCTTTGAGGAAGAGCAATTCCTTTGCTATTGAATGATGGAAAGATACCGTTAAAGATCAAAGCCTGTTTTAAAAGATAATCCCACCGGCACCTTTAATTTTATTATTTGCACCAATCTGGATTCAGTTGGTCTTGTGATGCACCCGGACCGTGCACCCGCACGCAACCAATCACGCCCCTTTTTCAATCCACTCCATGCAACCGCCTGAATTTAAGGCATAAAAACATATACATGAATTAAACAAAAATGGCTCGGAATTTGCTTTGCAACAGACGCGAGTTTTCTTTTTTCTAACTGGGCAAGCACCATCAAAAATGGCTGAATCATTATCATTCCCGCGACAGGGAGACAAACTCAACTCTGACTTTTTCGAAGAATACCTGGTACGCCTGCTGGAAGAGCGTGACCGCGGTGGCCTGACTGACATGATTCATGAAATCGAAGCGATCATGATAACGGTCGATCCGGGGCACTCGGTACGCTACATCGGCGAACTTTCGCTGATGACGCCGTACCACTACCTGGTCACACTGGAAAGCGAAGATCACTGGACACATGTGCTGCGCATCGACATGAACTCGCCGGATTTTCTCGTGCGCGAAGTCAAGGATCCCGCCATCCAGGGGATCTTCCGCAGCCTGAACGAGGTTTATCCTATCGGCATGCGCAAACCAAACAGCCGTTACATGGGCGAGATCCTGCGCGTAACCAACCTGCACGAAGTGGCGACCATCCAGAAAGAGCGTGAGTTCCGCTTCTTCTCACAGGACCAGATCCGCCGCCTGCAGCTTCCGGGCAACCTGGCGATCAGCAAGCCCTCGCCCTATACGCATAACATTGTTGCTTACATGGAGCGTCCGCTTGGGCAGACACGCACGTACGCGCTGGGCGTGAGCACCGTCCGCGATGACGTGCAGGAAGTCTATCTTGCAGCCAAGGCAATGCAGGAAGAGCTGGAAATCAACGACCTTATTCTGCCGATCGACCACCTGGCCACGCGCATCTACAGCCAGAACCGGGAGGTAGCGATACTCGAGTGGCTGTCCCTGTCCAGTTATTACTACTGGGGATCGTACGATATCAAGGACCAGAATTCTTCGACCCACGTGACCAAGAGCGTGCATTACGCAAACGAAATGCAGAGCCCGGCCAAGGTTTTCACGGCCAACAATACGCCCTATTTCGTCAATCACCTGGAAAAACTGCCCTCGCCCACGGAGACATTCGTGCGCAACTACGGCCCTCGCCTGCATCACATTGCGCTTGGCGTTGCCGACGGAGAACGTCATGGAATGGAAAATATCGAACATGTCGTCAAGCAGATCGCATCGCAGGGCCGCGACTTCCTGCTTGATGTGATTGGCTCACGGGAAGACGGGCTCAAGCAGATCTTTTCCAGCGCATCGGAACATTCGTCATTGATCGTCGAGTACGTGCAGCGCTTCGGTGACTTCAGCGGCTTCTTCACGAAACAAAACGTTGCAGAACTGACGCACGCTGCCGGCGTGGAAGAAGAACTGCTGGAGATGCAGTCTGAGGCTGAAGTTGTAAATATGTCATCACCCTGAACCTGGACAGGATAACAGGTTAAAGAAGAATCCCTTCGGCACCTTTTTCCGGACTTTAATTTGATTCCTGCTCTTGTTTCAATTTATCACGAACCGACATCAGCACTTTTCCAAAGGTATTGTGGCCCCGTCCATCACGGCCGCAACCCCAGTAGTAATCATACGTACTGGTTTCGACGATCTGTTTCTTACCGGTTGCCAGCAATAAATCAGTTAATTCCTGGTGTGTGCGGCATTTCGTATAAACTGCACGCGTCATCATCACCTGGCGAACCTGCGACCAGTCCTTGCGAACTAACTTCTTGTTGGCTTTAGCCAACCTGGACGCCTTTTGGGGATGATCCGCAGAACGTATAGACTCACGTAACTCGGCTTCTTCGAACTTCATTGCCTGGTAATAGTGTTCAACGGATGGCCATTCGGCGCCGTCCAGCTCGAACCCATACTTTGAGTAGGCAGAAAGTGGACTATTTACATCTGTGCGAACCACATAGTATCTATCATCGGGTTTAGAAGAGAACATCTATTGCTCCTTATAAAGAAGTGGGCGTGCTGTCGACTCTTGATTATCTTCAAGAAAAGGGCGCCGGCAAGATCAAAATTTAATCCCACCGGCACCTTTTTGTTCTATTGTATGATTACTTGTCACCTTCCTGCTGACCACGATTCACTTCAGGGAAGTAATCAACAATCTCGGCACCAGGGCCGTATTCTTTGTACAGCGCATAGCTCATGAACCCGATAAATAGTGTCGTTATGATAACGATGACCAGGATTCTACGTATGTAATTCCGGTGTAAGTGGCGGTCAATTTTTTCGCTAGTGTTCGACATGAGATTATTTAATCAAGAATTGGTCAAAAAAAATTCACTCTGACACCTTATTTAATCCCTCCGGCAGCTTTAATTAAAACAGTATGTTTATATCAATTCCACGTTTTAATTTGCGTATAGTGAAAAATACCATCCACTGCATCCTCAACACCATCCATCAGTGAGAAGTAGCGACTACAGGCTTCACTGTCATTCGCAGCGTGTGCAGCCTTCGTCGCGGTTTCCTTCGACGACCAGTAGACCAGGTCGACCCATTGCCGACCTTCACCCCTGAGCAGTTCGCGTCTCAGGTAGCCATCCTGCTGCTGCAGGAAGTTCGTCTCCAGGTCAGCAGCGGCCTCGAGAAACTGTTCATCCGTCACATTTTCTGTGACCTCGAAAGGTGCCCATTCGATGGTTACATTCATTGCTGTTTCATTCATGATTCATCTCCTGTTAGGTATTATCGACTGGTGACTTCCAGCCGCAGTAGATACATCTAATAAGATAACCCGGGTGTCTGATGCAGATATCGGTTGTCGAGCAGGTTCTTCAACATGAAGTCGGCAACATCTGCCCGGGAAATTTTCAGTCGTGTTGTCCTGTCGGTACTACCAAAACCGTGCCGGTACTGACCGGTGCGCTCGCCATCAGTGAAAGCGGCCGGACGCACGATGCTCCAGTCCAGGTTACTTTCCCTGACGTATTTCTCCTGCAGTACGTGATCGCGATAGGCGGGCCGCAACAGAAAACCGAACATCAGGTATTTCCACAACGCTGTCAGGTTGTTCCAGCTGTCGCCAACACCCAGCGTCGACTGGCATATCAGCCGGCGTACCCCGGTGTTCTCCATCGCGCGTATGATGTTGCGTGTACCCTCGGAGCGGACCGTGCCGTGCCTGTCCGCGCCGATAGAAACCAGCACCGCATCGTGCCCGGCGACTGCCTGCTGCACTGACGCTTGATCCAGAACATCGCCCTTCGCAATGCGCAGATTTTCGTGCTCGATATCTAGTCGGGCCGGATCACGGACGAAGGCCGTGACCGCGTGTCCTTGCGCAAGTGACTGATCTAAAAGGTTTTTACCAATACTGCCTGTGGCTCCAAAGATAATGACTTTCATAATGACCTCCGCCTGTTGGTTAGTTACTTGACACCCTGTCAATTGACACAGTGTCAAGAATAATCCAGACTTGACACCATGTCAAGTGAAGAATTGAATACCCGCACCCGAATTCTCGAGGCCACATGGAAGCTACTCGAACAGCAACCGAACAAGGACGTGAGCATGAGCGCGATCGCCAGGGCCACGGGCATCACGCGCCAGGCGGTCTACCTGCATTTCGCCTCTCGCACCGAACTGATGATCGCCACTACCGAATACGTCGACGAGGTCAAGGGACTGTACCAGCGCATGGAAAGGATCGGTGCTGCCAGTTCCGGTATCGAGATGCTCGAAGCGTATGTCGATGTTTGGGGAAACTACATACCGGAGATCTACGGTATTGCTCGGGCACTGTTACGAGTGAAAGAAACCGACGAAGCCGCTGCCGCCGCCTGGTTCCGCTGTATGGATTGTTTGCGGGATGTTTCTAAGCAGATCATCGAAACACTGGAACAGGAAGACAAGTTGACGAATGCACTGTCACCGCCTGATGCGATCGACATGTTGCTGGTGATGCTGTCTATCGAACAGTGGGAACTGCTGACCAGGGATTGTGGCTGGTCGCATCAGAAGTATGTCAACGAGATGAAGAAGCTGCTAGTGCAGAGCTTTGTGAGTTGAATCATATTTGAGTGACGTAGTGATTATAATAATTCGTCACGTTCCCTTTTTATTTCATCCTTTTGCCTTGTTAGCCTATTGATGCACTTCGAACACCGAACCAACTTTGGTATAACCAAGCTTCTCATAATAGGCGTCTTCATCTGATAGCGCGTAAACAGTTAAATAAGAAAAATCACTTCTTAATTTAGATATCAACGTTCTTCCGATTTTTCTATTGCTCATTTCGGGAACCACGAATAGCTCGCTAATGTAGATTGCAAAATCATCATCAAGAAGAGCTCTCAAGTATCCGGAAAATGTTTTTCCCTCATAACAAACATATGTAATGCTTTCTTGCAATCGTTTTCGGTATTTGTCTGCCGCTACATCATTCGTGAATATGTGCCAGTTTGGGTCTAATTTTATTGCTGCAAGCAAATCATTTTCATGCTCACGCTTGTATCTAATTATATCCATGCACAGTACTTTGATTTTGTAGGCTAACTATAACTTAGATATCCTAAAAGGCACATTATAAAAGCACCTTTCAGGGCCTATAAGAAACTAGCCATTAATGTTTTCAGCCACATAACCTTCTACCAGTGTAGCTAAACAGAAAAACAAAGGATGATTAAAAAAATCGATCCACCTGATCACGGTTTTTAGATTCCACTTTAGTACCCTCTCCAATAACCCTGTGCTTTAGAAATGAATTATATTTGTACTGTGTTTAATAAATGAATGCAAATTAGCAACAGTTAATAAAAAAGCCCGCGAATGCGGGCTTTTTTGTGTACTTTGCGCTCCTTCGGCTTAGCTCAGGACAGGCTTTGCGGTGAAACAGATGGTTGGTCCTTCGACAGGCTCAGGACGAACGTTAGATGTTAAGCTTTGGAATATATCTCTGAACCCTTTTCCCTGAACTCATTAGCTTTCTCTTTCATTCCTTCATCGAGAGCAAGCTCAACAGTTCCAAAGCCATGTTCCGCTGCGTAATCTCGCACGTCTTGCGAGATGCGCATCGAACAGAACTTCGGTCCACACATGGAACAAAAGTGTGCAACCTTGTGCGCTTCTTTAGGTAATGTCTGGTCGTGATATTCACGCGCACGTTCGGGATCGAGCGCCAGTCGGAACTGATCTTCCCAGCGGAATTCGAACCGTGCTTTTGACATCGCGTTATCGCGTATCTGTGCACCAGGGTGCCCCTTGGCGAGATCCGCGGCATGCGCTGATATCTTGTAAGTGATGATACCGGTGCGTACATCTTCCTTGTTCGGCAAGCCGAGGTGTTCTTTTGGTGTGACGTAACACAGCATGGCGCAACCATACCAGCCGATCTGGGCGGCACCGATGCCCGATGTGATGTGGTCGTAGCCCGGTGCGATGTCTGTTGTTAACGGGCCAAGTGTATAGAAAGGTGCTTCGAAGCAGTCTTCGAGCTCCTTGTCCATGTTTTCCTTGATCATCTGCATCGGTACATGGCCAGGCCCTTCGATCATGACCTGTACATCATGTTTCCAGGCAATTTTTGTTAACTCACCCAGGGTCTCGAGTTCACCATACTGGGCTTCGTCGTTGGCGTCGGCTATCGAACCCGGGCGCAGGCCATCACCGAGTGAGAACGACACATCATAGGCTTTCATGATTTCGCAGATTTCCTC
>JARFRD010000181.1 GCA_029287435.1 Gammaproteobacteria bacterium | reverse complement strand
TAAATCTGAATATTAAGAAGAACTGAATTACTCACTGCGGTGATGAGGTGGTTAGTATTATTAATTAGACATAATGACAAGTTTAAACGGTTAGTTAACCGCAGAGGCGCAGAGGTCGCAGAGTGTGTTTATGTTGTCATTGCGAGCCCTTCTGCGCGGCTCAAGTTGGAGATTGTAAAGCACTAATTTTGACAGGATCAAAATTGATCGTACGAAGTACGACCCGAAGGGCAAATTACATGGAAGTAAATTGTAATCTGATGCATGATGCGTATCGAAGTTGAAATAGATTGCCGCGTCGCTATCGCTCCTCGCAATGACAACTTAGAAAACTCTGCGCGCTCTGCGTCTCTGCGGTAAATAAAGAAGCCGCTTACTACTCAAGTAGTCTGCGAAGTCTTATCAGAAATTAATCCTACAACCGCTGACCAACAGTCAGTCGTTGACCATCCGGATCAAACAGATCAAATTCCTGCATGAACTTTGTCTTGATTACATCTCCAGGCTCATAACCTTTTGCCTGCAGGTAATGATGCATCGTCATGACATCATCGGTGTACAGGTAAAGGCGTGATGTTGTTGGATGTGTGGTTTGTGACTCAGGCCTTTGTTCCAGCATGAGCTGTGTATCGCCAGACTGGAGATGGAGCCATTCCAGGCCGTGCTCACCTTCTCGCTTATTGAGTATTACAAACTGCAACGCTTGCTGATAAAAGTTAAGTGATTGCTCAAGACTAGAGCAACATAGAACAGGAACGCTTCCGAGTAAGCGCATATCAGATTAAAACTTGAGGAGCACCGAACCCCAGGTAAAACCACCACCAAAGGCTTCCAGCATTAATGTTTCACCTTTCTGGATGCGGCCATCACGCACCGCGACATCAAGTGCCAGCGGAACTGAAGCAGCCGAGGTATTGCCGTGCTTGTCAACGGTAACAACAACATGATCCAGGGACATGCTCAGTTTTTTTGCTGTTGCATTGATAATGCGGATGTTGGCCTGGTGTGGAACCAGCCAGTCAATGTCTGATTTCTCGAGATTATTGTGTGCCAGCGTCTCATCAACGATACGGCCCAGAGTATTGACCGCCATCTTGAACACCTCGTTACCTTTCATGGTAATGCCGCCTGAGCCGTCGAGTATCTGGCTTTTGCCGGTTGAAACACCGTAAGGCACGGTCAATAAGCTTTCATAACTGCCATCTGCATGTAAGTGCGATGAAAGGATTCCCGGTTCTTCGCTTGACTGCAGTACGACTGCACCCGCTCCATCACCAAACAGTACGCAAGTATTACGGTCTTTCCAGTCGATAATACGAGACAGGGTTTCAGCACCCACAACCAGTGCACACCTGGCTGTACCTGTCTGGAAAAACTGGTTGGCTATACCCAGTGCATAAACAAACCCGGTGCACACTGCCTGGACATCGAACGCAGCACAGCCATGTATATCGAGACGCTGTTGTAACAAGCACGCAGTACTGGGGAATACACGGTCAGGTGTTGTGGTGGCAACAATAATCAGATCGATGTCATCAACTGATACACCAGCAGCATCGATAGCATTTCTTGCTGCCTGTTCAGCCAGGTCAACCGTAAACTCGCCATCGGCTGCAATGTGACGCTCGGAGATACCGGTCCTGTCACGTATCCACTCATCACTGGTATCAACCATTTTCTCAAGATCATGGTTGGTTAGAATCTTCTCGGGAAGATAGCTGCCAGTTCCTGTTATCCGTGCGTAGCTCACGCTGTTTTACTCTCAAGTATGGGTTGCAGGTGATCCTCGATCTGCTGAGGCACTGATTTATCGACTTCGAGAATCGCAATATCAATGGCATTAGCATAGGCGTTGACATCAGCACCGCCATGGCTCTTGATGACGATGCCCTTAAGGCCAAGCAGACTGGCACCATTATAGGCACCCGGATCAATTCGTTTTTTAAATGCTTTGAGCACTGGTAAAGCGATCAATGCAGCGAGTTTATTATATAAACCCTTCTTGAACTCTTCTTTCATGAAAAGACTGATCAGCTTGGCCACGCCTTCAGCTGTTTTCAGCGAAATGTTTCCGACAAAACCGTCACAGACAACGACATCAACTTTATCGCTGTAAATGTCGTCACCTTCAACAAAGCCGATGTAGTTAATGGGCGCATCCTGCAAAAACTCATCGGCAGCTTTCACCTGCGCATTGCCTTTCATCGCTTCGGAACCGATATTCAACAGACCAATGCGTGGCTCCTGTATGCTGTCGATAGCTTCAGACAATACAGAGCCCATGACGGCAAACTGGAACAGGTGTTCTGCTGTGCAGTCAACATTGGCGCCCAGGTCCAGCATATGTGTATGTCCACCCCAGGCCGGTATGGTGGTACAAATCGCCGGACGATCGATACCCGGCAAGGTTTTCAGCACAAACTTGGCGGTGGCCATCAATGCACCGGTGTTACCAGCGCTGACCGCGGCATCAGCACCACCTTCCTTGACCAGGTTAATGGCTACCCGCATGGATGAATCTTTTTTCTTACGCATGGCAAGGGCGGGTTCATCATGCATTTCCACCACTTCAGACGCATGCTGGATGGTGATTCGGTCACCAATACTTATATTGTGGTTTTTTGCACACGCAAGCAGACGTTCCTCATCACCTACCAGAATGATGTGAACATCGTTGCGCCTGGAAATAACTTTGGCGGCTGCCGGAATGACGACATCGGGACCGAAGTCGCCGCCCATGGCATCGAGCGCTATTACTGCAGAATCAGGCATTGTTTGCCTGGGCTACAGACATGGACTGAAATCTAGTCTTCGAATGAATCGCCAGTTTCAACCACTTTACGGCCACGGTAGTAGCCGTCAGCTGAAACGTGATGACGCAAATGGGTTTCGCCAGACGTAGAATCAACAGACAGGGTCTTGCTGCTGACGGCATCGTGTGAACGACGCATTCCACGTTTCGAGCGTGTTTTTCTATTCTTTTGTACGGCCACGGGTATCTCCTGTGTATACGTATAATTAATTCATTAAATCTTTCAGTCCAGCAAACGGTCTGTGTGTATCATGCTGCACCGAGTCATCTTCTTTATGTTTTTGCAGAATTTCAGAGCACTGCTCCTCATGCCTGGCAACGATTGGTAGTGACAACAACAGTTCGTCTTCCACCAGCTCAATCAATGACTGCTCGGAATCGGTCACCATAAAGGGTTCAAATTCCTTCGGCAGCATCTCCGCTTCTGCTTCGCTGCGAATCAGGCCAAATCGAAAACCACCTTCGACGTGGATGCTAACCGGCTCCATGCATCGCTGGCAGTCCAGTTCCAGGTCAGCCTCGACTCTGCCATCGAGACAGGGTGTTCCAGCCTGAACACCAAACTTCAGTTTAGCCCGGACCTCGCCACTTTGATTACACTCAGTTTCTGCCAGTGCCTGCTTCAGGCGCTCGCACTCCGCAATTGGCCATACCCCTTCGTAGCATGAATTCCTCTCTACCTGCTTGAGAAAATCAACGTTTTGGGGCAGCTTGTTCTGCATAATCGGCGGAGTTTAAATGAATATTAGCGTTCTGTAAATAATCTATACAATTCAATAAGTTCCGGCCAAATCCCGGGCACGGTTACCTGAATAGACCAATTCCTTTAAAATTAGTGCCCTATGAAACTTGTACTTGCTTCTACTTCCCCGTTTCGCAAAGCCCTGCTGGAGCGCCTGCAGGTGGCCTATACCTGTGATTCTGCCGATATCAATGAGTCACCGCTGGCTGGAGAAACGATCGAACAGATGGTCACTCGCCTCGCCTGTGAAAAAGCCCGGGCAGTGGCAGACAGGCATCCTGATGCGCTGATTATCGGCTCAGACCAGAGCGCGGTGCTCGATGGCGAAATTCTGACCAAACCCGGTACTTTCGACAATGCCGTCCGGCAGTTGCGAAACGCCTCCGGCAAACGCATCGTGTTCCACACTGGCCTGTGCCTGCTCAATAGTGCGACAGGTGAGAAACAGTCGGCCTGCGTTCCCTATACTGTCGAATTCAGGGAACTCACTGATGCGATGATTGAACGATACCTGGAAAAAGAAGAACCGTATAACTGTGCCGGCAGTTTTAAATCGGAAGGGCTGGGAATCACCCTGTTCAAACGTTTTGAGGGCGAAGACCCGAATGCGTTGATAGGTCTGCCACTGATCAAGCTGACAGAGTTTCTTGAAAACGAAGGCTTGAGTATTCTTGGTAACGAATAAGGACTGAATTACCTGTAAAAAGATGACCATCCATGGTCATACATTAATTATCTGTAAAAATGACCGTCCATGGTCATGCAGGAGTCCATTCAACTCAACTAGAAGACGAACTGTGTCTGCAGGAACACTTCGTCTTCATCATTGTTTTCCACACCATCAAGACTTTCACCCATTCTGTATGTCAGCTGTACCTTGGTATCGTGCTTGTTGATGAACCAGTTGGCACCCACGGATGTTCGATTCCATGATGTCGCATAGCCATCAGCATCCTGTGTCTGGTAACCAGCGACCAGCTCAATGGTGTCACCGAACATGTAACCGCCTTCAATTGCAGCATTGGTCAAAGTAGTTTTACCATTCACATAAATACCGTCAGTAATACCTGCTTCAACGGTCTCAGAATCAAAGCTGTTGTACTGTGCGTCAATTGAGAAACCTGCTGCACGGAAAGCACCACTGATTTCAATACCGGTTACAGAATCGACGTCACATTTACCGGTACAGCCAGGCGTGTATGAATTAACGTCATCGTCATTGCTCCAGGTGAAAGCAGCAACACCGATTGTTGCCTTGGTTTCACGCTTGAAGTCACCCTGTGAGAATTTCAGATAACCAAATGGGTGCCAGTCAACACGACCACCAGCCATAAAGCCTTCATTGAAATCATCATTACGATTAACCGGAGTATCGAAATCCAGCTTACCGTTATCAGGATCTATCGTGGCAACAGTAGTTGAAGCACCCCAGGATATCTTCTTGTTACCCGTCTTACCTACAAGATGAAGACCCGTATTCCTGTCAGGTGTACCGTAATTGTGATCACCAACAAAGGTACGCTCTACCAGCTGTTGCTTTTTCGAAGAAGTCAGGAACTCACGTGAGAACGGGAAGTTGGCATTACCAATATTAAGCTTCATCCCTTTCCAGCCCTTGTACTGGAAGTAGGCATCCTTGATTGCGACTTCGTTTTCACCTTCGGCTTTACCCAGGTCAAACTGGATTTTAGCTTTCCAGTCCTTGTGCAGGCTGCCTTCAATGAAGGGACGCAGGCGCCTGAAAAACAGATCATCTGTTGTTTCTCCGCCATCAGGCTTGCTCTGATAATATTGCAACTGGATGCGGCCACCGACTTTCAGGTATTTATCGCCGTCTTTATAGGTTATACCGCCTGCATAACTTGTTGCAGGTATAGTGATAGCGCCCAGCATTGCGACCACAAGAGAACGGTTTGAATTGCGTTGCATGTATTTACTCCCGCATTTTGTTAAAAATTGAGAGCGAGAGCTTAGATAGCTGTTGTTACGTCACAGCTACAGATTTGTTACATAGAGAAGTCGGTGCTGTTACAGTTTTGTTAACCGACAGATGTATTGATTTGCCACGGAGGCACAGAGGTTTCTTATTGTTTAAATAGATCTTCCATGTCATCTCGAACGCAGGGAGTGATCTCCTGATAGCGCAACAATGC
>JARFRD010000162.1 GCA_029287435.1 Gammaproteobacteria bacterium | reverse complement strand
GTTTCGGCTGGGAAGACATCGGTATCATCAAACTGGGTTACCAGTTCACTGCGGCCAACATCGACTGGCGTGTAGGCTACAGCCACGCAGATCAGCCCATACCTGAATCAGAAACCCTGTTCAATATCCTGGCGCCTGCTGAGACCACGGATCATATTACGGGTGGTATGACCATGTACGTTGGCAAGAACAAGAACCAGGAATTCAACCTGGCAGTCATGTATGCCATGAAAGAGTCAGTGAAGGGTGCCAATCCATTTGATGGTGGTGCCACCCAGATTGAGATTGAAATGTCTCAATGGGATGTTCAGGCCGGCTGGGCTTGGAAGTTCTGATCTGACATAACTTGTTCAATTAGTTATGAAAAAGCCCCGCATTGCGGGGCTTTTTCATTGTAGTAGAGCATGGCTTAGCTTGAATCTAAATAAGCGAAAGATAAACAACTGATAATTCAGTGGTTTTAGGATGAAAATCCCTTGCGCAAAGCCATTAAATTGCATTACATTAGCGAGCTGTGCGGCACTACTTGTCGATTGCCTGTATGGGCCTTGATCTGCTAATAGCCCGCTGACAATTATAAGCGTTTAAAAAAATATGATACCAATCGGAGTGTGACGAATGTTACAAGTTAGATCCAAGTGGTTTGCCTACATGGGAGCAATGCTGATTTCGCTGGCTTCCATGTCTGTTCAGGCCGATGAAATGAAGCCATTTTTCCTGGGCTCAACATCAACGGGTAATGTGGCTGATAAGGTTGATGGTGTTAAGAGTGCATTACAGGGTAAAGGTTTTGAAGTCGTTGGTGAGTACTCACCCTACGAATCAGCGCACATTATCGTTGTTACCAATGGCGAGCTGAAGAAGGCCGCTGCCAGCCATGACCGTGCCGGCTATGTGGCAGCGCAACGCGTAGCCATTACTAAAGTAGGCGAGCAGGTGCAGATTTCATACACTAATCCAGTCTATATGGCAGCCGCTTATCGCGTAAGCACAGACCTCAGTGGTGTTGCTGCTTCATTAAACGCTGCACTGGGTGCTGAGAAAGAATACGGTCCGGAAGAGGGTTTAACGACCAGGGACCTGGGTAAGTACCATTACACCTTCGGCATGGAGTACTTCGACGAGCCATACGACCTGGCATCCTATAACAGTCACAAGGAAGCAGTCGCTGCTGTTGAAAAGGGGCTGGCTGCCGGTACTGCAGGCACAGCAAAAGTATATCGAATTGATATTCCGGGTTCAAAACAGACCGTGTTCGGTGTTGCCATGTCAGCAGGTGAAGAGGGCAACAAGTACATGGATGAAACATTCATTATGGGCGAAATTGATTTCAAACCGCTTCGTTCTACCGGTCATCTGCCTTATGAAATACTGGTCAATGGCAGTGACATAGAAGCGCTGCATGCACGCTTCCGTATTGCGATGAACTTCCCGGATCTGAGCATGATGGGTGACAACAGCTTCATGAAAATCATGCCAACACCCGATGCAATCAAGGAAACCCTGACTTTGGTATCCGGTGGTGAGGTGGAAGACGATTTCTAGTCACAGAGCCAGGGTCCTGAATCACAACCCCGGCTCTGACCGGGGTTTTTTTTGGTCAGAATACCGGATGCTTACGACCATGGTATTACACAGGAAAAATACGGATGAAATTTTTCCGTGAACAGTTTAGACTCCTCGGTTCGCGTGGAACGTGAAGTCACACTAAAGTACATGATTTAAAAGGCTTTTTTAATTTTTGAGAATTTATCGTGGAATTAACAGGCGCAGATATTGTTATCCAGAGTCTCAAGTCGGAAGGCGTTGAGTATGTTTTTGGATACCCGGGTGGAGCGGTATTGCACATCTATGATGCTTTTTTCAAGCAGGATGATGTCAAACACATACTCGTGCGTCATGAGCAGGGTGCAACCCACGCCGCCGACGGTTATGCGCGTTCAACCGGTAAACCGGGTGTCGTACTGGTAACATCTGGCCCGGGTGCGACTAATGCAGTTACCGGTGTCGCTACCGCTTACATGGACTCGATACCGATGATTGTCATCACCGGCCAGGTACCCAAGTCCCTGATCGGTAACGATGCATTCCAGGAAGTCGATTCTGTTGGTATTACCCGACCGATCGTTAAACATAACTTCCTGATCAAGGACGTGAAAGATATCGCGTCGACTTTCAAGAAGGCTTTTTACGTGGCAACCACGGGTCGCCCGGGTCCTGTAGTCATCGATATTCCGAAGGACATCACTGCAGAAAAGCATGAGTTCAGCTATCCGGCTGAGATCAAAATGCGTTCCTATAATCCCACGGTCAAAGGTCACATTGGCCAGATCAAGCGAGCTGCCGAGCTGATCCTGTCGGCTGAGCGGCCAATGATTTATACCGGTGGTGGTGTCATCCTGGGTAATGCCTCGGAGCAGTTGACCACGTTTACACGCAAGCTCGGCTATCCCATTACCAACACATTGATGGGGCTTGGTGCTTACCCGGCTGACGACAAGCAGTTCGTTGGCATGCTCGGAATGCACGGTACCTATGAAGCCAATATGGGCATGCATCAATGTGATGTATTGATCGCAATCGGCGCGCGTTTTGATGACCGCGTTACCGGCAACCTCGAAAAATTCTGCCCTGATGCCAGGATTATTCACATTGATGTTGATCCGGCATCGATTTCAAAAAATGTCAAAGTCGATATCCCGATTGTTGGCGAAGTGTCCCAGGTGCTTGATGACTTCAATCGCGTTCTGGGCGATATGAGCAAAAATGATGGTTCACCGGCGCTGGACAAGTGGTGGGCACAAATCGATGAATGGCGTTCACAGGACTGTCTGAAATACGACCGTGACAGCGAGTTGATCAAGCCGCAGTACGTGATTGAACAGTTGCACGAAGTGACCAAGGGTGATGCCTTTGTTACGTCCGATGTTGGCCAGCACCAGATGTGGGCAGCGCAATATTATGGCTTTAACAAACCCAGGCGCTGGATCAATTCCGGCGGACTAGGCACCATGGGCTTCGGCTTGCCGGCCGCACTCGGCGTACAGCTGGCGCATCCTGATGCGCAAGTGGCGTGTATCACCGGTGAAGCCAGTTTCCAGATGTGCTTGCAGGAACTCTCAACAGCGAAACAGTATCGTTTGCCAGTAAAAATTCTGTGTCTGAATAACCAGTACATGGGCATGGTGAGACAGTGGCAGGAGTTTTTCTATGAAAAGCGTTATGCCATGTCATATGTTGAAGCATTGCCTGATTTTTGTGCTCTGGCGGAAAGCTATGGTCATGTGGGTATACAAATCGAAAAACCGTCTGATGTTCGCGGCGCGATAGAAGAGGCATTCGCGCGCAAGGATGACGCCGTGTTCCTTAACTTCATGACGGATAAATCTGAAAACGTATACCCAATGATTCCTGCCGGTGCAGGTTTGAATGAAATGATACTGGTGTAATCACAATGAGACACATCATTTCTATCTTGCTTGAAAACGAATCCGGTGCGCTGTCCCGTGTCGCAGGGCTTTTCTCTGCGCGCGCTTATAATATTGAATCACTTTCAGTGGCGCCGACAGATGATCCATCGCTATCGCGTATGACAATCGTGACTACCGGCACGGATGAAATCATCGAGCAGATCAACAAGCAACTGAACAAGCTGGTTGATGTCGTCAAGCTCATCGATATGACAGGTGATGTACATATTGAGCGTGAGCTTATGCTTATCAAGGTTCATGCGAGCGATGGTGAGCGTGACGAAGTTAAACGCCTGGTCGATATTTTTCATGGTCGTATCATCGACGTGACGGATACAACATACACCATCGAAATCACCGGTAAGGGTGACAAGCTTGATGCATTTGTTCAGGCATTATCCAGCATCGCTATCCACGAGGTCGTGCGCTCTGGATTAATCGGTATCAGCCGCGGTGAGAAAGGACTGATCTAACGCATTACTTCTCGCTCGCCGGCACTTCACAAGTTTCAACATTTAATTTTTTTCAGGAAAATACTCAATGAATATTTACTATGACAAAGACTGCGACCTGTCCATCATCAAGGGCAAGAAAGTCAGCATTATCGGTTATGGCTCACAGGGTCATGCACATGCCAACAACCTGAAGGATTCAGGTGTTGAAGTATATGTAGGTCTGCGTGAAGGCTCATCATCTGCAGCAAAAGCCGAGCAGGCTGGCCTGACCGTTAAATCGATCGAAGATGCTGTTGCCAGCGCTGATGTCATCATGGTGCTGGCTCCCGATGAGCACCAGGCCACGTTGTACACCGACCAGATTGAACCCAATATCAAGCAGGGTGCATGCCTCGCGTTTGCACACGGCTTCAATATTCACTTCGAGGCCATCAAGCCACGCGAAGATCTTGATGTCATCATGATTGCACCCAAAGCGCCGGGTCATACCGTACGCAGCGAGTTTGTTAACGGTGGCGGTATCCCGGACCTGATCGCTGTCTACCAGGATGCTTCCGGTAATGCCAAGGATGTTGCGTTGTCCTATGCTTCTGCCATTGGTGGCGGCCGTACCGGTATCATCGAAACAACATTCCGTGAAGAAACAGAAACAGACCTGTTCGGTGAGCAGGCTGTACTTTGCGGTGGTACAACCGCACTGGTTCAGGCCGGTTTTGAAACCCTGGTTGAAGCGGGCTATGAGCCAGAAATGGCATACTTCGAATGTCTGCATGAACTCAAGCTGATTGTTGACCTGATGTACCAGGGCGGTATCGCTGACATGCGTTACTCGATTTCAAATACCGCTGAGTACGGTGACGTTACGCGCGGTCCACGTGTTGTTAATGAAAACACCAAGGCGGAAATGAAGAAGATCCTGGGTGAAATCCAGAGTGGTGAGTTCGCCAAAGAGTTCATTGAAGAAATGAAGGCTGGCGGCAAGAATCTTGAAGCCCTGCGTGAAAAGACACGCCAGCACCCGATCGAAGTCACCGGTGCCAAACTGCGTGCGATGATGCCGTGGATTCAGTCAAACAAGATTGTCGACAAGTCAAAAAACTGATCACGATTGTTTATGGTTTGATCTTAAAAAGGGCTGGCAACAGCCCTTTTTTTATATCAGTCACTGGTTAAATAGGCTATTCTTTCGCTATGCAAGAGACGAATGAACACAAACGCCGACGCGGTATCTACCTGCTGCCCAACCTGTTAACAACGGCGGCGTTTTTCGCAGGCTTTTATGCCATTGTTGCCGCCACGAATGACAAATTCGAGCAGGCAGCGGTAGCCGTCTTTATCGCGATGATTCTTGATGGGCTCGATGGCCGTGTCGCACGCATGACGAACACGCAAAGTGATTTTGGTGCGGAATACGACAGCCTGTCTGACATGGCATCCTTTGGGCTGGCGCCGGCGCTCGTCATGTACGAATGGTCGCTATCCTCGATGGCGCAGATGGGCTGGCACTGGGGCAAGCTGGGCTGGCTCGGGGCATTTATCTATGCGGCCTGTGCCGCGCTTCGCCTGGCACGTTTCAATACCCGTGCGAGCAGCACCGACAAGCGCTATTTCCAGGGATTGCCGAGCCCGGCTGCGGCAGCCGTAGTGGTCGGTATGGTCTGGGTCTGTTTTGACGCAGGTATATCGGGTGCCGAGGTGTCATATCTCGCGCTACCGCTGATCGTCATCACGGGTGCACTGATGGTGAGCAAGATTGCCTACTACAGTTTCAAGGACGTCGATTTTCACAACAAGGTCCCGTTCTTCGTCATGCTGATCGTGGTGCTGATCTTTGTATTTGCATCCATTGATCCACCTGTTGCGCTATTTAGCTGCTTCTTCCTCTATGCATTATCGGGGCCGTTGATCAGCATAATGCGCCGTTTCCGCAAGCGCTCACAGCGCATCGAGTCTGCTGACGAGTAGCCGATTGGCCACTTGTACAATCCTGATTGAATCGCTATAGTTAGCGCATCGAGGCTTTTTTTGTAGAAACTTCTGCATGACTGTGAGTAATCAACAATCCGCCGGATATCACACAGACGACCGTTACAGCGAGTCGTCATTTTCTGCGCCTGCCTCTTTTCCTGCCTTTAACCATGAATACCTGCTTCTGCTACTGCCGTAAGGCAGAACAGAAAGTCCTGGCGAGGCGATACGCATCCAAACACTCTTATTAAGATCGCAATATTTGCGGAGCAGGTCATGAATAACGACAAATTGGTCATATTTGATACAACTCTTCGTGATGGTGAGCAAAGCCCCGGCGCTTCCATGACGAAAGACGAAAAAGTGCGCATTGCCAAGGCCCTTGAGCGCATGCGCGTGGATGTCATTGAAGCAGGATTCCCAATTGCCAGCCAGGGTGACTTCGAATCGGTTGAAGCAGTGGCTAAAACCATCAAGGACAGCACGGTTTGCGGACTCGCGCGGGCACTGGACAAGGATATCAATCGTGCCGGTGAGGCACTCAAGCATGCTAAATCGGCACGCATCCATACCTTTATTGCAACTTCACCGATCCATATGGAGAAGAAACTGCGCATGCAACCCGACGAGGTTGTTGAGCAGGCAGTAAAAGCCGTGAAGCTTGCGCGCAGTTTTACAGACAATGTTGAATTTTCACCCGAAGACGCGGGGCGTTCCGAGCCCGATTTTTTGTGCCGAATCATCGAAGCAGTGATCGATGCCGGTGCCACCACGATTAATATCCCGGATACCGTTGGTTACAACATACCGTACCAGTTTGGCCAGTTGATCAAGAACCTGCTGGAACGTATCCCCAATTCCGACAAAGCCATCTTCTCGGTGCATTGCCACAATGACCTCGGGCTTGCAGTGGGTAATTCCCTCGCCGCGGTGATTAATGGCGCACGCCAGGTTGAATGCACAATTAACGGCCTCGGTGAACGCGCCGGTAATGCCTCACTCGAAGAAATCGTGATGGCCGTGCGGACGCGCCAGGATTTCTTCCCCTGTGATACCACACTGGATACCACGCAGATCGTGCCATGTTCGCGCCTGGTAGCAGGTATCACCGGATTCCCGGTACAACCCAACAAGGCGATTGTTGGCGCCAATGCGTTTGCACACGAATCCGGTATCCATCAGGATGGTGTGCTCAAGAGTCGCGAGACTTACGAAATCATGCGGGCGCAGGACGTTGGCTGGTCAGCTAACCGTATCGTGCTGGGTAAGCATTCCGGCAGAAATGCATTCAAGACACGCTTGCAGGAGTTGAATATTGAATTCAACTCAGAACATGACTTGAACGCAGCGTTTTCACGTTTCAAGGATCTCGCCGATAAAAAGCACGAGGTTTATGACGAAGACCTGCAGGCCCTGGTTGCTGACAGTAACTGGTCGATCGAGAACGAGCATTACAAGCTTGTAAGCCTGCATGTCTGTTCTGAAACCGGTGAAACACCGAATGCCAAACTGGTTCTTGGCATTGACGGTAAAGAGGTCAAGGCAGCTTCTGATGGCAGTGGTCCGGTCGATGCGGCTTTCCGTGCCATCGAATCGGTTGTCAACAGTGAAACCAGTCTGCAGCTGTACTCGGTGAATAATATAACCAGTGGTACCGATGCGCAGGGTGAAGTCACAGTCAGACTGGAGAAGGCTGGACGCATTGTTAACGGTCAGGGAGCAGACACGGATATTGTCATCGCATCGGCTAATGCCTATATCAATGCGCTCAACAAACTGATGCTGTCTGAAAAGCGTGAGCATCCGCAACACGGTGATGTGTAGGGTAACGCTACGATGTCTATGAGCAAGAACAATCAAGCCGGTTGTGTCTTGCCCGAGGGGTTGCGCCGTTACTACCTGGATGCGATGGATATCCAGGTCTGGCAAGACCTTAATGCTGCACAACAGGTGCTTCAGCAAGAAGCACCTGTTGTGCAAGCAGCAGCGCCAACAAATCCGCAAGTTGCGTATCAGCCACCGGCAGATATCGAAACACCGGGTGATCGTGCAACATGGGCTGAGCTCGAACGAGCAGTAGCCGAATGTACAAAGTGTGAATTGCACGAGTCACGCACCCAGGCCGTGTTCGGTGTGGGTAATCATAATGCAGACCTGCTCATTATCGGTGAAGCCCCTGGTCGTGATGAGGACCTGCAGGGCGAGCCGTTTGTTGGCCGTGCGGGACAGTTGCTAAACGCAATGCTGGCCGCGATCGGCTTCCAGCGCGAACAGGTTTACATCGCCAACATCCTCAAGTGTCGTCCGCCCAATAACCGGGATCCCAGCCCGGAGGAAGCCGCGTGTTGCCATCCCTGGCTGCAACAGCAAATTGATCTGGTTAATCCGAAAGTGATTCTTGCTATCGGCAGGATTGCAGCTCACAATCTGCTTAATACGGAAGCCAGTGTTGGCTCCATGCGAAGCAGGCAACACAGCTATAATGGCATCCCGTTAATTGTCAGTTATCATCCGGCTTACC
>JARFRD010000064.1 GCA_029287435.1 Gammaproteobacteria bacterium | reverse complement strand
GCCTCATCTTGATCGTCACCATCGGCGTCGAACGGTGAACTATCATCGGCCAGGATGAACGCTGCCACATCGTCGTCACGCGCGTCTACCGCTGTGATATTTTCCCACGCGCCACGACCCATGGCCGGTACAGCCCACAGTTCATTAGTGGCAACGTCCAGTGCCCACTCGGCACCGCCGACCGGATTGAAGTTACCGCCGTCTTCCTCACCGGTGAAGTAGATGATATTTTCGACGCCGCCCTTTTTGAAGTCATCGGGATCAACCAGCTGTGAGGAGCAAAAGCGACTCAGGCCTTCGAACCCCGGAGCGCTGACAATAGTGCTCTGGGTGCCAATGGCGCCGCTGGCATCGTAAATGGTGTCGTATGCTGGACCGGCATCGACGATTTTGCGGGAAACCTTGTCGATGTCGAAGTAGGAAATGCGGGCTCCCTTCAGAGAAATACCATTGCCCGGTATGGTGTAAGAGTAACCAAATTGGTTGCGCAGTTCGTGGTTGGCCAGCACGCGGACGGTATTCTCGTTCAGCTCGTATGCACCCAGACCGTCCAGGATACCCGGCGGGGTGTAACCGTTAATAGTTTCACCGATGGTGAGAAGCGTGGTGGCGGTCCAACCGTTCTCACCCGTTACCATCGGCACGAATAAAGGATCAGAGCTGCCCGGAGTAGCGGCATGTGCCTGCATTCCAAACAGCGCAGCGGCAACTGCTAACGTAATCTTGCTTGCTTTCATCTGGGTGTATCTCCACCGTAGTTTAGAGGAGCAGAAACTGTATCGGCTTTTTTTTACAAAACGATTAACTTACTAGGATGATCTGATTACAAAACCCATAGACCCGCGTTTATGGTTTAATGCTTGAAATAGCAGCAAAAAGGTGACTGAAGACATCGCTTGAAGAAATCAGGGCTGATTGACAAAAAATTCCTATTATTATTAGAAGACTAAGGACTATCGAAAATCCTAATTCGAGAAATTTAAAAAGATAATAAAATGCTTACCATGAAAGCTGAACAGATTTTCACTGGCAGGCCATCCTGAATTCAATATGCCGGGTTAATTGGGCTTGATACGCCAAATGGTTCGGTTTCACTCAGTGACACTTTAGTATGGCACCGAAACATACGACCCTGGTGCTATTATAAACGATCCTCTAGGGTCGCCCCGGTGCCGCCTCTTGCAGCTGTTTGGCTGTTCGGTTCAGGTTTATTGGGCTTAATTGGTGTAGCTCGACGCAAAACTAACGGATAAAACAAGATCTAAATGTAGTGCTTCTGACGCCGCCTTCGTGCGGGGTTTGTATATGTTTTGCAATGTTTGAACGACTGCTTCTGGCACAAAGAAGAAGTAACGGAATCACTCAAATCACGAGTGCCTTACTTCCGCTTTTGGCCGTTCTTCACCGTACACCGCTGAGCCAAGGATCGGCCCCATTGGTTTTTGTGAACGGCAGGTCACGGCCCGAACCCGGACCTATTAGACTGACCAAAGATGATGGCCGATCAAATAGTCGACCTATCGAGGTTAGCGACTCACCATGTTGCCAGCGATCCCAGATGTCTGACTTCTGGGTCGCTGTGTACTTGATCCGTGTCCGATAAACCATTGTTCACACTCCATCTTCTTGATGAAAGATAAAGTGTTGCGCTCATCGGTTGAATCCACCGGTGTTAGTTGCCCTCTGGTTCAACCAAAATCCCAGCCTCCGATTCAATAAATTGGCGTTAACCGGCATGTAGCCGATGTAATAAATAACCTCTAGAACTCTCCTGAAAAATCAGCGATATCCCAAAATTCTTATTTCATTACATTTTGACATCTTTCTATCATATGAATTTATTATATTGTCCTTTGAAAGGAGTTGTCATGCATATATGCTCGCTATTCATTTTCGGTTGTATCTTGAGCTTTCAGGCAATAGCAGAAAATTCTACTACAACGATTGCCTTTGGTTCTTGCCTAAAACAATCTAAACCTCAACCTGTCTGGGATGCGCTGGTTAAATTAAAACCCGACGTGTTTCTTTTTATTGGTGATAATGTTTACGCCGACACCAATGATGTTAAAAAAATGAAGTCGGTGTATGCTCAATTGGCGAATCAGCCGGGCTTTCAAAAATTAAAAAAGATATCGCCAATTCATGCAACTTGGGATGACCATGATTACGGCGAGAATGATGCTGGCGCGGACTATGAAATGCGTGAACAATCTGAACAAGTTTTTCTGGAATTTTTTGGTTTTCCCCAAGATTCAACGGTTAGAAACCGACCAGGCATTTATCATTCGCAACACTATGAACTCTCGAAAGGCACTCTACAGCTTATCTTATTGGATACACGATATTTCAGAAGTGCATTGGTTAGAGCAGAAACAACAGATGAATGTCCTCGAGTTAACCATGCACTAAATACTGATCCTGAGGCAACGATCCTCGGAGAAGAGCAATGGAAATGGTTACACCAACAGCTACAGACACCTGCGGATGTCAGAATTATTGTATCGAGCATTCAGGTGATTCCCACAGAACATTGTTTTGAAAAGTGGGCCAACTTTCCTCTGGAGAGAGAAAAACTTCTACAGATAATTCAGGATACCCAAGCTTCTGGTGTAATTCTCATTAGTGGCGACCGCCACATGGCTGAATTATCGAGACTAGATGATAAAAGCATCGGCTATCCAATATATGAATTGACATCCAGTGGAATGAATTCAACAAGTGTGAGGGCAGGTAAAGGTGAAAAAAACCGATATCGCGTCACCGTCGATAATTTCCGTGTGGATAATTTCGGTGTCATTCAAATTGATTGGGGAAAGAAACCAGTTACACTAAATCTTCAGATTCGAAATGCCCAGGGAGGAATAGAGCTAGAGAAGAAAATACCCTTAAATAATTTGAGTTGATCAAAGTCTCTCCGTAAGCTTCCCCGCTAGGTAGACAGACAATCCGTTGTGCAGACTGCCTCGCAAGTATTGCCTGAATCAATCGGCTTCACGCCAGCGTAACACAGAACGAAAAGAACGCCCGCCGGTAATGGTAGGCTGGTGGGGATGTGAATTCGGAGTTAAGCGGATCTTTGCTTGAAATAAATTCAAGATGCCAGGGTAAAAATTCGAGTAGCCCCTGCGGCTTCTTTTCACGCTGCGTGTATTGTTTACTGCCGGCCCTCAGAATCCAGCCTTATCAACAATGATGAATACCAACGGAGACCATGCCGTTAAAGGTATGAGTACGCGGTATATCGTTATGGTTATTGTTCGTGACATTGGAATACCCGCACGCTCTCTGTAAATCAATTGTCTGCGCAGTATTTCAGCAAGAGGTATGCCACAAAATCCGAAGCTTATAAGTGACTATTTCTTATAAGCAATCTTATATGTTTGCCACAAATTCTACCCCATGGGGGACGCTCCCTGGTGCACTCTGAACTGTTGATGCGCCATATGAGCGCAAAGCTGCCGTCAACCGGGTATATTGACCTGTTAGTAAAATGGTTGTTTGTTTTTCTGTTACCCGGACAGTCGAAAGAGGCGCTGAGTTCCGTTTTGGAGTGTCCTCAGAAGTGTTTCAGCAGCTAATATTGGCAATCAGTATCAACGGCCAACGACCACAAGTCGATCTGCAACACGGCAAAAAGCGGCAACCCTCAATTGGAAGGCCACGGCAGCGGATAAATTCTGCTGTACCAAGTAAAACTATTCGTTTTTACCGTCTTTTTTCGGACAAACAGGAAGCTACTGCGAAGATAATTGCAAAGCCGGTAACGAGCAGTACGTCCATGGTTTTGCCCTCCTATGGTGTACTAACGACGACCCTAGCATCAGCTCCCAGGGCTGAAAATTCGAATAAAGCATATAAATACATCGAAATGATTGTTCGCACTGAAATGCTCGAACGAGACCTGCAGATGAGCTTTATTACTCGGTTTATCGTCAGGGTCGGTGAGGGTTTTTCATCAACCGCAACACGGTCATGGAACGCGCATCCAGCGGGTAACTTTCACCGGTATTAAAAGTACGGCGATCAGGGCGCTTGCCGTCCGGATAGCAGGTGTCGATTTCAACGCCCCAGCGAGCAAATTCCACGTGCCTGGGCATTCTAAACTTGATCGGTTCGGCATCGGCGTTGAGTAACAGCAGGTAGGTGTTGTCGCGTATCCTGCGGCCGCGTTCGTCCTGTTCCTCGATGGCATCACCATGTAACAGGAAACCCAGGCAGCGTGCATAACCCAGTTCCCATTCGCGGTCGGACATCTCCTCGCCGTCCGGTCGCAGCCAGAGGATATCCTTGACGTTCTTGCCCTTGATATGGCGCCCCTGGAAGAAGTGGCGGCGTCGAAATACCGGGTGTTCTTTTCTCAGGCGAACGAGCCGGCCCACGAATTTTACAAATTCACGATCATGGTTATCGATAGTCCAGTCGACCCAGCTAATTTCGTTGTCCTGGCAATAGGCATTGTTGTTGCCGTTCTGGGTCCGCCCGGTTTCGTCGCCCGCCAGCAGCATGGGTACACCCTGGGATAACAGCAAGGTGGTCAGAAAGTTCCTTTTTTGCTGCCTGCGCGCATTATTTAGGTTCAGGTTTCGGGCTGCCGGGCCCTCGACGCCCATGTTCCAGCTCAGATTGTTGTTCTCGCCGTCGCGGTTGTCTTCGAGATTCTCGATGTTGTGTTTGTCGTTATAGCTGACGAGGTCGGTAAGTGTGAAACCGTCATGACAGGTTACGAAATTGATGCTGGCGTAGGGCCGGCGTCCGCTCTGGGCATACAGGTCGCTGGACCCCGTCATGCGGTATGCAAGTTCACCGATCAGGCTGCCTTCACCCTTCCAGTAGGCGCGCATGCAGTCGCGGTAGCGGCTGTTCCATTCGGTCCACCCGATCGGAAAGTTGCCAACCTGGTAACCGCCTTCACCCAGGTCCCAGGGTTCGGCGATCAGTTTCACTTGCGAAAGCACCGGATCCTGGTGAACGATATCCAGGAAGGCGCCGAAGCGGTCGACGGCGTGTTGTTCACGCGCCAGTGTCGGCGCCAGGTCAAAGCGGAAGCCGTCCACGTGCATCTCCTGTACCCAGTAACGCAGACTGTCCGTGATCAACTGCAGTACCCGCGGGTGCATCATGTTCAGGCTGTTACCGCAACCGGTATAGTCCATGTAGTAACGGGGCTGGTCGGCCATCAGCCGATAGTAGGCGCTATTATCGATACCGCGGAAGCATAGCGTCGGGCCCATGTGATTGCCCTCTGCGGTATGGTTGTAGACCACGTCCAGAATCACTTCAATACCGTTGGAGTGGAACCGTTTGACCATGGTCTTGAACTCGTTGATGTTGCCGTTGGCTGAGTAGCCGGCGTGCGGAGCGAAGTAACCGATGGTGTTATAGCCCCAGTAATTGGCGAGTCCGTTTTCAGCCAGGTGCCGGTCGCTGATGAAAGTGTGTACTGGCATGAGCTCCACGGCCGTGATGCCCAACTGCTTGAGATGCTGGATTACCGGTTCCGTGGCCAGTCCGGCATAGGTGCCTCGGTAAGGTTGCGGGACATCCGGATGCAGGAAGGTGAATCCCTTGACGTGCAGCTCGTAAATGACTGTCTCATGCCAGGGGGTACGCAAGGGCTGGTCGTCTCCCCAGGTGAAGGCGGTATCGACCACCCTTGACTTGGGCGCACCGTGGCCGCTGTTACGCGGGTCGGCACGCAGATCTTCAAGCTTGTCACCGATGGTGTAGCCGAACAGGGCATCGTTCCAGCGCACCTGGCCGACGATATCCTTGGCATAGGGATCGAGCAGCAGCTTCTCGGGATTGAAGCGGTGCCCGTTTTCAGGATCGTAAGGACCGTGGACACGGTAGCCGTAGAGTTGTCCGGGCCGGGCTTCCGGGAGATAGCAATGCCAGACCTGATCGGTTTGCCAGCGCATGGGAATACGGCCCGTTTCACGGCGGCCGCGTTGATCGAACAGGCACAGCTCCACTTTTTCCGCGTGTTCTGAAAACAGCGCGAAATTGACCCCTTCACCGTCCCAGCTGGCGCCCAGCGGGTAGGGCTGCCCCGGCCAGACCGCGGTTGAGGAACCGTTCATGGCTTCTATTTCAACTGTAGAATGACAGCCCCCATGGGCGGCAAGGTAAGGCTGAGAGAATACGACCTGTTCATCCAGGGGCGTTCTTCTGCGAACAGCGCGCTGCCGCCATTCCCCACATTGCTGCCAGCGTAGCGTTCCGAGTCGGAATTGAAAATCTCGGTGTATTCACCGGCTTCCGGAACACCGATGCGGTAGCCATGGTGAGGCTGTGGTGTGAAGTTGACCACCGCGACAACAAACTGGTCGTCGCTGCGGCGCACGAAAC
>JARFRD010000052.1 GCA_029287435.1 Gammaproteobacteria bacterium | reverse complement strand
CGTCAGATGTGTATAAGAGACAGGATGCAGCGTGACCACGGTGCCGCGTGCTTCCTGCTCTGTATTTTCCAGCGTAAAACTGCCCTGCCCGTCCGACTCCCAGCGCACCGCATGGTCCTTGTCTGCACCGGCGTGCCTGCTGGTGACCGTCACCTTGTCGGCGACGATGAAGCTGGAATAGAAACCGACACCGAACTGGCCGATCATCTGTGCATCCCTGGCCTGGTCACCGGTTAAAGACTCGAGGAATTTTTTGGTCCCCGAGCTGGCGATGGTGCCGATGTTTTCGACGATTTCATCACGCGACATTCCAATACCGTTATCGGTAATGGTTACCGTCTTGTTGTCCTGATCAAAATCGACGGTTATTGACAGGTCACCGTCACCTTCATAAAGATCATCGTTACCGAGGGCTTCGAAACGCAGCTTGTCGCAGGCATCTGAAGCATTGGAAATCAGTTCTCGCAGGAAAATCTCCTTGTTTGAATACAGCGAATGCGTCATCAGATGCAGGATCTGGCGCGCTTCGGTCTGAAACTCCATGGTTTCTTTACTGGCATCTACGCTCATTGATTACTCCGAAATATCTATAACAATCAAACTAGTGGGGTATATGGGGGCGCTATTCTAACTTATCAATAGCCAGGGAGAAACTTTCTATAAATCAATCAACTACAGGCAATTCCAGATTCCTGGTGATGGCGACAGGCTTGCGTTTCGGCAGTGATTTGCGCACAAGCCTCAGCACCTTTTCAGAAGTCGAGCGGTAGGATGTGAGCTTACCGCCAAAGATCGACACCAGCCGCGGACTGGCTTTGTCATCAAGCAGCAAATGAGTGTCACGGGATTTGTTCGACGCCTTAGCTGATCCAGCGGGCAACACTCGCAGCCCGGCAAACGCCTGCTGGATATCACCGGGATTCAGTGATTTATTAAAGTGATGGTTGTAAATTTCGAGCAGGTAGGCGATTTCATCCGCTGTTGGTTCCACCCTGGCCGGGTCGCCCTGGAAATGTTTTTCCGTAGTGCCCACCATGATGCCGTCTTTCCAGGGCACAACAAAGACAGCGCGCCCATCCTGTGGTGACTCCAGGTAATACGGGTGCGACAACTGTCCCTCGATGACGATATGCGCGCCCTGCACCAGCTCGACCGGCATCGGTTTCATCTGCTGACCCGACCTGTCCACAATTTTCTGCAGTACACTGTTCACCCAGGCACCGGCAGCATTCACGAGGACACTAGCTGTTACTGTCTTTCGCTCACCCCCAACTGAATAGCTAACAGCGACCCTGTTTTCAGCAACTGCGGCCTGCTCGAAGGTCGCCGAGGTAATCAGCTCGGCACCGAGTTCTGCGGCAGAGGCTGCCACCGATCGTGTCAGGCGGGCATCATCGGTTTGCGCATCGTAATAACTGAATACCGCATCCAGTTTTTCAGTGATCAAGCCATCCAGTTTGTTCCAGTATTTGTTGTTGATGTGATAAAAACGCTTCCCGCTGAATAACGAGTAAATGATCATGCCTAATCTAATCTTCCAGGGTCTGCGTTGTGTTGTTGCATAAACAGGTATATGAAACGGCACCAGCTCGACCAGGTGCGGTGCATTTCTTAACAGGATGGCGCGCTCACGCAGGCACTCATAGACAAGGTGAAACTGCCCAGACTCAAGGTAACGCAAGCCGCCGTGGATTAATTTGGAAGATTTGCTGGATGATCCCTGCGCAAGCAGTGGATATTGCTCGAGAACAAGCACGCTATAACCTGAAGCTGCTGCATCCTGCGCAACACCGATACCATGAATACCTCCGCCGACAATGACGACATCATAATCTACGGCATAATCCACGGCATGATCACTCACAGATCAGTCACTTTCAGGGTGACAGGCGCGCCCAGCAAGAACCGGGTGTTCCAGCATACCGCCGATGTCGCTGGTTTCGATCAATGCGACACCCTTGTTTGCCCACATCAGTGCCAACTCAGGTTTATCGATATCATAAAGCATCCATTGCCAGTTACCGGGCCAGAGATCATCAGTCACTTTTTTATAATTGCAGATCAGGTATTGCGGGGATAACTGTTGCGCCAGCATCTGGTGCTGTTCATCATATCGATGCAATACCCAACCGGCACGAAATTTTGATTGCGTCTTTACATAGGTTACAGCATCGAGATCAAACGAGATAATGACACACTGTTGTTGGATAGGCTTCAGCGCCGCAATCAAGTTTGACATGACGCGATCCACCCCCCACTGCTTCAGACTCTCTTGTTTAATTTCAACAAACACGCTCAACTGTGGATTGGCAGACACCAATGCAAGCACCTGCTCCAGCAGTGGTAATGGTTCGCTTTTGAACTGATCTTCAAAGCGTTCTGGTTCATGAACGCTGATAGATGCAGAAAAACTCTGATCAAACACACTGCCAGCTACGCCAGCTGTACGTTTGAAATTATCATCATGTAACAATACGAACGCCTGGTCAGCTGTCATCTGCACATCAAACTCAATGATGCAGGCACCCGCATCAATAGCCGCCCTGATACCTGAAATTGAATTTTCAGGGTATCGATGCATATAGCCGCGATGTGCTACAAGGATGGGGGTCATCGGATTTTAATTCTCTAGCCGGTAATTCAGTTCTTGTTGAAAACGTTTGTATCGTTGCTTCAAATTCGTATCGTCCCGGGGATGAAAAACTTCGACAGTCGCCAGCGATGACCACTCTTCGGGTCGTCCTGCAGCCAGCCATGCGACACCTCGGGCTGTTGCTTCAGCCGATTCTGACCGCACAAGCTCAAGCCCGCTCAAGCTGGATAATTTCTGGCACAGTCCATCCAGTTGAGACAGCCCACCGCTTACACGCAAGCTGTCGATCGATAACTCGCTGATCATCAAATCCAGATTCATCTGAACCAGGAACACGATACTTTCAAGTATAGCCACACATTGCTCAGCATCAGAGCTATTCATTTCACCAACAAAACCCGCTGGAATATCATCCCGCATCCATGGTGTACCCAGGCCACCAATCGTATTGATAAACAAGGGCGGTTCTGTTACTTCAGACAACCACTGATTGAGCGTCTCTGGATCATGACGAATACCCAGTTCACTGGTCGCCCAGGTCAAGGCGTTGCCGGCACCATTGACTGTTGCTTCGCGTATATAATGAACGTGGTGTCCCTCAGCATATGAAATCCCTGTTAGCTGCGAATCGCTGTGTATATATTTCGGCAACTGGCGCAACACGAAAGCACCGCTACCCAGGTTGATCAGCGCCGCTCGGGAATCAAGCTCACCAGCACCATAAATTGCCGCGTTCTGGTCACCACATACTGCCGTGACAGGAATGTCTGTACCAGCCAACGTGCCATAAGGTGAACACATCGGTTTACATGCCGGTAGGTATTTTCTGTCAACACCGAACCCTTCACACAGCCGTTGCGACCAGTCGCGTAAACTCACATCGAACAACTGTGTGCGTTGCGCATTACTGAAATCGATCAAAAAAGGCTTCTCATCCAGCAGGTTAAATAATAAAAAACTTGCCAGCGGAGACAGTCGCAGGTCTTTTTCTGAATGGGCTGAGACGTCGGTGTTATGTTCCAGCAACCAGCGCATTTTGCTGGCACTGTAATAAGGTGCAAGCGGTAGTCCTGTTAAACGATGTATATCGGCTGATTGCTCAGCTAATGATTTGACATGCTCAGCTGCACGCGTATCACGCCAGCTAAGTGCCGGGCTTAGTGCCTGGCCGGATGAATCCCATGCGAGCATGGTCGATCGCTGGGTGGCGATGCCACAGGCTTTAATACTGGATATCGTACCTGGATCAAGATCAGCGAACAGCTGGTTAATCACAGCCTTTACACTTTCAAGCAATTGCTGCGCATCATGCTCAGCATGATTGCCATGCGTGACCAGATCAATCGCCTGAGTTGCTGTGTTGAGGATTTCACCGCTTTCGTTGAACAGCACGGCACGACTGGAGTGACTACCCTGATCAATTCCAATGTACCCGGTCATGATATTTATATATCAGCTATGCTGTACACCTTCGTGATCAAGCAGCCAGCATTTAATATTAAACAATGTTCCCTGTGTGGCACCTGCGTAACCACCAGGACCATTCGCCGACACCACACGGTGACAGGGGATAACAACCGGTACAGGATTTTTACGACAGGCATTACCCACAGCTCGCGCCGATGAACCCACCTTTTTTGCAAGCTCACCGTACGTCATTACCTTGCCGACGGGGATTTCGCGAAGCGCCTTCCATACCTTTTGCTGAAAAGGGGTGCCGTCCAACTTGCAGGCAATATTGACCGATGCAACATCACCTGGCGCCTGGCAATATCGCCTGAGGTAAGCACAAAGCGTTTTCGCTGTTTCTGTAGATGGTGGGATCTCGTGCTTGCGATCGATAAATTCAACACCAACCAGTTGATCATCTTTCAGACGAAGTCCCAGATGCGCAAACGGCGTTTTTACACTGGCCTGGTATTTATTCATCGCAATCACCCTGTATTGGCTTGCTCAATGTGCGTATCCTGCTCTTCAGCAGAGTTGCGTAATAGCTGGATTTGCTGAAGCTTCTGTCTGATGACTCGTTTTCTCGCATCGTTTGCGGTTATCCTCATCAGTTCTGTATAAGCGTGCTTTGCGTCCTCATATAATGCTGCTTTCACCAGCGCATCGGCCGCCTTGAACCTGGCTGATTGCGCCCAGAGATCGATCATGTCCGGGTCACCGGTTCTTGCCGATTTGAAATACATAACCGCAGCATGTCCATAGCGCTCAATTTCGTAATTGGACTCCGCCTTCCAGTAATATAACTCGCGTTTCAGCTTGTCGTCCATGTCCGCTTCCGGCAACAGGTCAAACAATTCCAGCGCCTGCTCATGCCTGCTTACTGTCTGCAAGTCGAACACCACCTGCAGGTAGCGGTCTATTTGCTCGCGCTCCAGGGTTTTCTGGTTCTGCAGGGATGCTTCAAGTACCTTCTCACCTTCTTCATGCCTGCCCTCCAGGATCAACACCCTGGCTTTTCGGATCTGCCAGTTAAACAGGTCTTCGCCATCGGGAGGCTGAGGCAAACTGGCCATCATGGTGGCAGCCAGCGTGATATCACCGTTAGACAGCGCATGATCGACCAGACGATAACGCACATCTGCCGACAGATCTTGCGGTGAGCCTGCCCGCTCACTCTGCAGATAAAGCTGGTTTATGACTTCGAGACCATCATCATTGACTGCAAGCAGGTTGGCGATTTCCTTGTGCGCCAGCTGGCTTTTCTTTTTAATCGGCGAATTAAAAGCAATCACTGCATACAGGCTGCGCGCTTGCACGGGTGATTTTTTCTCGATTTCAGCCGCACGTTTGTACCAGGCGGTATCATCACCCACGAGCAGCTTGTACTTATTACCCAGACCGACACCAATTTCAGTATACAGATTCCACAGGTCATCACCGTCGAGCTGAAAATCATCTTTCAGGGTTGAATTTACCCGACTCAGCGCAAGCAGTTGTTCAGCTTCGAGCGCTGCAGAAATCAGGTCCTTGTTTCTCAAGTGTGCCTCGTACAGTACATATTGATAATCGCGCCTTTGCGATTGCAATATGTCCTTGTCGGCTAACTCGCGTTTTACATCTTTAATCGTGGCTTTTATTTTCTTTGGGCGCGATCTGACAGTAGCAACCATGCTTAATATCTTTGCATCGTGCGATTCATCATCTGCGAGCAGATCAATGACTTCAGCTGGGCGATCTGCACGCAACAGGGCCCTGGCCTGCAACTGCCGCCACTCACCCTTGTACTCGCCGTAATCACGTCGGTATTTCAGCAGGCTTTTACGCGCATCATCGACTTTATCCATGCGCAGGTAGGCCTGGATAATCAGTCGGCGACAAACTGCGATAAACGAATCATCTGCCCGGGTTTCACGCCACAGAAGCTGCCTGCACTGATCGAGAGTCTGCTCGGGCTGACCTAAATTCAGTTGCGCAATCGCAAGCTGCGCCCGGAACCAGCTTTCTATTCTGGGTGTGATCTGGCCACTCGCGCCAGCTTGCTTCAATACAACAGTAGAGCGTTCGGCGACAGCATCCCATTGATCGAGTGCGGCCAGGGTTTTGATGCGTTTGAATTCATAGGTGTACCAGTCGGAGCTGAAGCGTTTATACAGCGACTGCTGCTGCTCGATCATGCGCAAGGCAAGACCCGGCATGCCAATCTGTGTCAGCTCATCCAGTTGTACCAGCGACTTGAATGCCTGCGACTCCGTGTTTACATCCAGTGCACTCATTGATGGTGATGTGGCAGCTGCTGAATCCTGGGTCTGGGCCTGGTCCGGGGACTGTTGTTTTACTGGTGATGACGATGTTGCCTGTTTTGCCGGCTCGGCTTGCACCACGGAAAGCGAGGAAACTAAAACGGTTAGCTGCAACAGCCGGAATGGTCGGAGAGTCATGTGCGTACTATAACGCAGACGAAAAAAGAGTGGCACCATGGCCACTCAATTTTATTAGTGATGTTCGCGCAAGTGCGCTCCAGTGTTCAAGGGCAAGGCGGATATTGTCGAGTAAGCGGAGTGTACATTAGTTTGCCACTCCGTGGCCCCGCATTGCGAGACAATATCCAACGCAGCCATTGGGCGCTGGACGCCGCTTGGTTACAACTTCTCTTTGATACGAGCTGCCTTACCAGTACGTCCGCGTAAGTAGTACAACTTCGCACGGCGGACCTTGCCGCGACGCTTCACCTTGATATCAGCAATGCTCGGGCTGTAAGTCTGGAATACACGCTCAACACCTTCACCGTGTGAAAGCTTGCGTACGGTAAACGCAGAATTCAGACCGCGATTACGCTTGGCAATAACGACGCCTTCGAAAGCCTGCAGACGCTCACGCTCACCCTCTTTTACACGAACCTGAACTACTACATTATCACCGGGATAAAACGCCGGGATTTCCTTTGTCATCTGTTCTGCTTCGAGCTGTTGAATAATGTTGCTCATCTTTATCTCCGCTAATGCCCACGATCACTCTGTGGGCGTGTCTTAAACTAATCTTGTTCATTGTGCCGATGTTCGCGTTGAAACTCGGCAAGTAAATTCTGTTGCTCTTCATCCAGTTGCAGGCCTTCGAGCATGTCGGGCCTGTTCAACCAGGTTCTTCCCAGCGACTGTTTAAGTCGCCAGCGGGCAATGGCCTTGTGGTCACCACCCAGTAGTACATCCGGTACGCGTTGACCATTCACCTCTTCGGGCCGCGTGTAATGCGGACAATCCAGCAAGCCTTGCATGAATGAATCCTGCTGCGCCGAATCTTCATCACCAAGCACACCCGGGAGCATCCTTGATATCGTGTCAATCAGTACCAGGGCCGCGAATTCACCACCACTGAGCACGTAGTCACCGATGGAAATTTCCTCATCAACATACTGCTGAATCAGACGTTCATCGATACCTTCGTAGCGTCCTGCTATCAGGATCAGACTCGATGCGGTGTTATCAACACGGCTTTGAGCCAGTTGCCTGACTTTCTGCTGATTTAAACGAGATCCCTGGGGACTCATGTAAATCACTTTTGCAGATTCGCCTGCGGCCTGTTTGGCAGCAGCAATCGCATCAGCGAGTGGCTGCACTTTCATTAACATCCCGGGACCACCACCATAAGGCCGATCATCGACCGTCCGGTGTTTGTCCCGGGTGTAATCCCTCGGGTTCCAGCACGTTAACCCGATTATTCCCTGCTTGATGGCTCGGCCAAGCACACCTTCTTCAGTCAGGTGCCCGACCATTTCAGGAAACAGGGTGATTACGTGAAAATGCACCTTATCAAATACCCTGCTTCACCAATCAAACTAAAAGTCCGCGTCCCAATCCACCTGTATCACACCCTGCTCCAGATCTACATCCAGCACAGCCTGATCCAGTGTCCACGGAATCAAGTGTTGCTTGCTCTCCTTTGCCTGTTGCTTAACCACCAGCACATCATTAGCACCGGTTTCAAACAAGCGTTGAACTGTGCCCAGTTCAATACCTTCCTGGTTAATAACGCGCAATCCAACCAGATCACGCCAGTAAAATTCGTCGTTATTCAATGCCTGTAACTGATCCTGCTGGATACCGATTACCGCACCGGTTAACTGCATGGCTGCATCCCTGTCATCACAGCCTTTGATTTTGGCGATTATTGTTTTCGCCTGGGGTCGACCATCTTCAATATGGACTTCACGCCAGTGGCCACCCTGTTTTATATACCAGGGATCATAGTTGGTGATCCCTTCTCTGGGCTCGGTCTCCGAGTACACTTTGACCCAGCCTTTGACTCCGTAAACACCGGAGATTTTGCCAACAATCAGCTTTTCGTCAGTTGCTGACATGGCCTATGCCTGATAACCAGACATAGCAAATCAAGCTGCCTGCTTGCGTGCCTCTTTCAACAAAGATGCAACACGGTCAGAAGTCTGCGCACCGTTTGATACCCAGTGGCCAACGCGATCGAGGTCAACTTCGAGGCGCTTTTCAGCACCACGTGCACATGGATTGAAATAGCCAATGCGCTCGATATAGCGACCATCACGTGAGCGACGTGAGTCCTTTACATCAATGTGATAGAACGGCTTCTTCTTCGCGCCGCCTCTTGATAAACGAATCGTTACCATCTTATTTATTTCTCTTAAATGTAAACTGCACGGGCACCGGCCCGCAGGAAGCCGGCTATTTTACGTGATTTTTTTCTGATATGAAACAGTCAGATGCGACAAAAATACGGGATATTCGCGACTAGAACCCCATGCCTCCGGGACCCATACCGGGTGGCATTTTGCCCTTGAGACCGCGCATCATGTTGGCCATGCCGCCCTTGGACATTTTCTTCATCATTTTGCGCATCTGCAGGTGCTGCTTCATCAGGCGGTTCACATCCTGAACCTGCAGCCCGCAACCGGCTGCGATTCTGCGTTTCCTGGAACCCTTGATGATGTCAGGAAACTTGCGTTCTTTTGGTGTCATTGACTGAATAATCGCGATCATGCGGCGAATTTCGCGATCGTTGACCTTGTCCTTGACCTGTGCAGCCATGCCACCCATCCCCGGCAGCTTGTCGATCAAACCGGACATGCCGCCCATGTTCTGCATCTGCTCGAACTGTTCCTTGAGGTCATCGAAATCAAAGCCGCGGCCTTTTTTGACCTTTTTGGCAAGCTTGGCGGCCTTGTCCTGGTCGACTTTCTGCTGCACTTCCTCGACCAGCGACAACACGTCGCCCATGCCTAGAATGCGAGAAGCGACGCGATCCGGGTAAAACGGCTCGAGCTCGTCAATTTTCTCGCCAACACCCATGAACTTGATTGGCTTGCCGGTGATCTGTCGAATGGATAAGGCAGCACCTCCGCGTGCATCACCGTCCGTCTTGGTCAGTACGACACCGGTCAATGGCAGGGCCTCGTCGAAAGCATGCGCGGTATTGGCTGCATCCTGACCAGTCATACTGTCGACAACGAACAGGGTTTCAACCGGTTTTGCAGCTGCATGCACGCGCTTGATTTCATCCATCATGTCGTTATCGATATGCAGACGACCTGCAGTATCGACCAGTACCACATCAATGTGTTGTTTACGCGCATGATCGATCGCGTCTTTGGCAATCTGTGCCGGATCCTGATCTGTCGAACTCGGGAAGAATTCAGCGCCAACCTGGCCTGCCAGTGTTTTCAACTGATCTATCGCGGCAGGACGATAGATATCACAGCTCACAAGCAGGGCTTTCTTCTTTTCGCGCTCATGCAGCAAACGAGCCAGCTTGGCGACCGTGGTCGTTTTACCGGCACCTTGCAAGCCCGCCATCAGGATAACCGCAGGGGGCTGCACGTTCAGTGAAAGCTGCTCATTGGCCTCGCCCATGACCTTGACCAGTTCCTCCTGGACAATACTGATGAAGACCTGACCCGGCGTGAGGCTGGTCAGCACCTCTTCACCGAGGGCGCGTTGTTTAACGTCTTCGATGAAGGTGCGCACGACCGGCAGTGCGACATCGGCTTCAAGCAACGCCATGCGCACATCGCGCAATGCGTCGGTAACATTGCTTTCGGTTAATCGCCCCTGGCCACGCAGGTTTTGCGCGGTTTTGGCAAGTCTTTCACTGAGTCCGTCGAACATAATAAATCCGGGCTTGTATGGTCTGAATTGAAGAAAACGGGATTATATCAGGTTAAGGTTGTTCATCTTTCGTCGTTTGTCTTTCGTCAATGACGAATGATCAAAGACCAATGACTAACGACATTCTGAATTCGTGGCTGAAGCCACTCCTACAGTTTAAATATGTCGCCACTTAGTAGCTGTTTCAAGACCCAGCCAGGCAATACCTCGTGGCATTCTTCCATACTTCGCATTTTATGTTCTTTAACCTGTTCTGATGCTAACATGCCACCCACAGACCATAACCGCTTTGAAACATTTATATATCCGTTTTGTGGACAGGTTCACATTGTTAAGTTGCCGCACTTCAAAAAAACATAGACCAGCATGACTGAACTTTTAGCGACATTATCAGCGATTACCTTTTATCTTGTTTGCACGGTGTTGCTTCTGTTGCGACTGAGAAAACATACTTCAGTGGCAGGCCTCAGCAAAATCGCTATCCTGATTCCGGGTTTTCTTGGCCTGGGTGCACACATGTCTGCACTGGCGTTGAACATGATCAGCCCGATCGGGATCGATATTGGTTTTTATACTGCCGCATCCCTGGTTAGTGCATTCATTGTTTTATTCTCCCTGATATCGGCGTTGAGACACCCGGTAGAAATTCTCGGTATTGCGGTTATGCCAGCCGCATCGCTTGCGATGGCTGCCGACCTGGTAAATTCATCCTCGCACCTGTTACCACCCGGTAGTTCAAGCGGCCTGATTTTTCATGTGATGTCCTCACTGATTGCCTACAGCATCCTTGGTCTCGCAGCCTTGCATGCCATCCTGTTATCGATTCAAAACAGCCTGTTGCACAAGCATCAACCCGGTGGTGCGATCAGGCTGCTGCCACCGCTGAAGACGATGGAAAACCTGTTGTTCGACACCATCGTAACCGGCTTTTTCTGCCTTAGCCTGTCGTTAGTCAGCGGCATGATGTTCCTGGAGAACATGTTCGCGCAACAACTGGCGCATAAAACCGTACTATCCATTCTTGCCTGGATCGTGTTTGCGATCCTGCTGCTTGGAAGATGGCAACTCGGCTGGCGTGGTCGTACGGCGATACGCTGGACCCTGGGTGGTTTCATCAGCCTGATGCTTGCCTACTTCGGCAGCAAGTTTGTGCTCGAAGTTCTGCTCGCTTCTGCTTGACAGCCTCCCCGTCTGTTGTTGGATAATATTTCCTCTCTTATCGAACGAGCACACCTCAGTTGAGTGAAATTTCAACCAGCGTCCTGGTTTACACGCTGATCATTCTGGTCATTCTGTCAGCCTTCTTCTCGAGCTCTGAAACCGGTTTGATGGCGCTCAATCGCTATCGTCTCAAACACCTTGCCGACAAAGGCCTGAAAGGCGCACAACTGGCCCGCACCCTGCTGAAACGACCCGATCGAATACTGGGCCTGATTCTTATCGGTAACAACGTGGTCAACTTTGTTGCCGCAGCGATCGCGACCGTGATTGGCTATCGCTGGTATGGCGCAGTTGGCGCCGCTGCATCGCCGTTTGTTATCACGTTCATCTTCCTGGTGTTCGCCGAAGTCACACCAAAAACACTGGCCGCCCTGCGCCCGGAACGTATCGCCTTCCCGGCATCCTATATCTATGCACCTTCACTGAAATTACTCTACCCGCTGGTGTGGCTAATCAACACCATTTCCAACGGCCTGTTGCGCCTGATCAATGTTAATCCGCACAAGGGGCGCAGTGATGCGCTCGACCCCGATGAACTGCGTGCGGTTGTCAATGAAGCACGCCAGTTTATCCCGGGTAAACATACCGAGATGCTGCTTGGCATCCTCGATCTAGAAAACATCAGTGTTGAAGACATCATGATCCCGCGTAACGAGATTACCGGAATTGATCTTAACGATGACTGGAATGATGTACTTCAGCAAATCACCAACAGCCACCGCACACGAGTACCTGTGTTCCGTGACAGTATCGATGAAACCATTGGCATGTTGCATTTGCGCAAGGTGCTTAACCTGCTCGCCCGCGATGAGCTTACGCGTGAATCACTCGAATCATTGATTCGTAAACCCTATTTCATACCAGCCGGCACCTCGTTGACGCGACAGTTACTGAACTTCCAGAAAAAACGTCGCCGTTCCGGACTCGCCGTTGATGAATACGGCAGTATTCTCGGACTGGTTACACTGGAAGATATACTTGAAGAAATCGTTGGTCAGTTCACTACGGATTCGACATTGCATAACATTGATATCGCAGAACAGGACGACGGCAGTTACCTTATCGATGGCAGCACCCATATACGTGATATTAATCGCGCACTATCCTGGCAGCTGCCAACTGATGGTCCCAGAACACTGAACGGTCTTATCCTCGAACACATGGAAATGATACCGGCACCGGGCACCAGCCTGTTGATTGAAAATTATCCAATAGAAATTACCCGCGCCGACAAGAACGCTGTGCAAACAGCACGTGTTCATCCGTCGCTTGTGGCTGAAGAAGAATCCAGTGATGACGAACTGTCAATCTAACAAAACACGATAATGGCCAAGGCAAAAATTCTCTATGTATGCTCAACCTGTGGCGCCAGCCAGACCAAGTGGGCTGGCCAATGCGCTGACTGCGGTGAATGGAACACACTGATTGAAGGCATTGCGCAAAGTACACCTGACCAGCGCAGCTTCACTCCGGGTATCAAAACAGACACGCGCATTCAGACCATCGGCGACGTCGAACTTGAAGCCGAGGAACGTACCACGACCGGCATCGGTGAACTTGACCGCGTTCTGGGTGGCGGGCTGGTACATGGTTCGGTCACTCTGATTGGCGGCGACCCCGGTATTGGCAAATCCACCCTGCTGACACAAACCATGGCAGCACTGTCAAAAGACATGCCCTGTCTGTATGTCACCGGGGAAGAATCACTGCAACAGGTTAGCCTGCGCGCAAAACGCCTGGGGCTTGGCGACAATGGCCTCAACCTGCTGTCAGCCACCTGCGTTGAAAACATCATCACGCTCGCCGCCAAACAACAACCTCGGGTTATGGTCATCGATTCTATCCAGACGATTTACACCGAGGCGCTGTCATCTGCACCGGGCGCTGTTGGCCAGGTCCGCGAAAGCGCTGCGCAACTGGTACGCTTTGCCAAGCAGACAGGTACTGCCCTGTTCCTGGTCGGACACGTGACCAAGGAAGGCACACTGGCCGGCCCCCGCGTGCTGGAACACATGGTCGATACCGTGCTCTACTTCGAAGGTGATTCCGGCGAACGCTACCGCATGATTCGCGCGGTAAAAAATCGCTTTGGCGCCGTCAATGAGCTCGGTGTGTTTGCGATGACTGACGCTGGCCTGAAGCCGGTCAGTAATCCTTCAGCTATTTTTCTGTCTCGCCATGATCAGCCGGTGCCCGGCAGCATCATCACGGTCACCCGTGAAGGCAGTCGCCCGCTCTTGATTGAAGTGCAGGCACTGGTTGATGAAAGCCACAGCTCAAACCCGCGCCGTATCTGCCTCGGCCTTGATGCCAACCGCCTGACCATGTTGCTCGCCGTGATGCACCGGCATGGCGGTATCGCATTGTATGACCAGGACGTGTTCGTCAACGTCGTTGGTGGGGTGCGCGTCACTGAAACCGGTGCCGACACCGCGCTGCTACTCTCCGCTTTATCCAGTTTCAGGAACCGGCCATTACCCAATGATCTGATCACTTTTGGTGAAATTGGCCTTGCCGGCGAAGTGCGCCCGGTACCGAACGGCCAGGAACGCCTGCGCGAGGCAGCCAAGCACGGCTTCAAGCAGGCAATCATACCGAAAGCCAATATGCCGAAGAAAAATGAAATGGTCGAAGGTCTGCAAGTCACCCCAGTACAGCGTGTCAGCGAGCTGGTTGATCATACCTTCGGATAGTTGCAAGCACCCGTCAGAAGCTATAACGTACTGTCCCCGCTGAAAAAACACAGGAAGCGCGATGCCTGCGAAAAAATCCGTTAATTTTGAAAAAGCCCTGGGCGAACTGGAAAAACTCGTCGAGGAAATGGAACAGGGTAAATTGAGCCTGGAAGATTCGCTGAAGCGATTTGAAAAAGGCATTGCCCTGACCTCAGATTGCCAGGATGCCTTGCAGAAAGCCGAGCTAAAGGTTCAGGAACTGCTCGAAAAAAACGGCAAGCTGATCGAAAAAGACTTCGAAGTTGATGAATAATCAATGTCCGATTTTGACAGCCGGCTAAATCTATATCAGCAACGCGTTGACAAGGCGTTAGATGCCTGCCTGCCCGATCAACTTCCAGTAAGACATACGCTGACAGAGGCCATGCGCTATTCCGTAATCGGTGGCGGCGGTAAACGAATTCGTCCGGCGATGGTATATGCGGCCGGCGAAGCCATGGGGGTTGATGCAGCGATTCTGGATACACCGGCCTGTGCCGTCGAGATCATACATACCTACTCCCTGATTCACGATGATTTACCGGCCATGGACGATGATGATCTGCGCCGCGGGCAACCGACCTGCCACAGGGCATTCGACGAAGCAGTCGCCATTCTGGCCGGTGATGCCTTACAGGCCCACGCCTTTGAAATACTGGCGAACAATGATTTCCATGTCGAAGACAGGCGCCGGCTCGAGATGATCACGCTACTGACACAGGCGAGTGGCTCGGAAGGCATGGCAGGCGGACAGGCTATCGACCTCGCCTCGGTGGGTAAGCAGTTAAGCCTGGAACAACTCGAGGATATGCACCGCCTGAAAACGGGCGCACTGATTCGCGCCAGTGTACTGCTTGGCGCCATGTGCAATCCAGCGATATCCGATGATGAACTCAAGCTGTTGGGCCAGTATGCCGAATGCATCGGCCTTTCCTTCCAGATCCAGGATGATATCCTTGACGTTGTTGGCGATACAGAAACGCTGGGCAAACCCAAGGGCTCCGATGAAAAAATGCAGAAGCCGACCTATCCCTCGATTCTCGGCCTGGATGAGTCCAGACAGCTTGCCCTCGAACAACACGAACTCGCGCTCACTTACCTCGAACAACTGGACGCGAATACTGAAACCCTGTGCCAGCTATCAGCCTATATCGTCGAGCGTAACTGCTAATGCCTTATAGCCCCGAAAAACACTGGCCGTTACTGGAAACGATTAATTTTCCTGACGATTTGCGCGAATTGCCGCGATCACAGCTGACCCAGCTCGCGCGTGAGATTCGCCGTTACCTGCTGGACACGGTATCCAGTACCGGAGGCCACTTGTCAGCCGGGCTAGGTACAATCGAACTCACCATTGCCCTGCACTACGTCTTCAATACCCCTGATGACAAGCTGGTATGGGATGTTGGTCACCAGACCTATCCGCACAAGATACTCACCGGCCGTCGCGAGCTTATGTCGACACTGCGCCAGAAACACGGACTCGCCGGCTTTCCCAAGCGCGGTGAAAGTGAATTCGATGCCTTCGGCACCGGTCACTCGAGTACCTCGATCAGTGCCGCACTGGGCATGAGCCTGGCCGCCAGGCTCACAGGTCAGAAATACAAATCCGTTGCCATCATTGGTGATGGCGCCATGACTGGCGGTATGGCATTTGAAGCCCTTAACCATGCCGGTGACAGCGATGCTGATTTGCTGGTCATTCTGAATGACAATGACATGTCGATTTCACCCAATGTCGGCGGCCTGTCCAACCACCTGACTCGCCTGTTGTCCGGCAAGCTCTATTCGACGGCACGTGAAGGCGGCAAAAAAGTACTGGAACGTATGCCCAGCGTGTGGGAGCTCGCACGACGCACTGAAGAACACGTCAAGGGCATGGTGGCACCCGGCACCCTGTTCGAAGAACTCGGCTTCAATTATTTTGGGCCGGTTGACGGTCATGACCTGGGATCGCTGATCCCGATCCTGCAGAACCTGTACGATCAAACCGGCCCGCGCTTTCTTCACATCGTCACCAAGAAAGGCAAAGGTTATTTTCCAGCCGAGAATGATCCCGGCCGCTACCACGGTGTCGGTAAATTCGATACTTCAACGGGTGAATCCATCAGTAGCCCGAATGATGCCCGGGAAGCGACAAAGCCTAGCTATACCCAGGTATTCAGCGACTGGCTCTGCGACATGGCCAGCGAAGATGAGCGCCTGGTGGGTATTACCCCGGCAATGCGCGAAGGCTCGGGTTTGGTGGAATTCTCGCGCAAGTATCCCGGGCGCTATTTCGATGTCGGCATTGCTGAACAACATGCGGTAACACTCGCTGCGGGCCTCGCCTGCGAGACCATCAAGCCTGTCGTCGCCATTTATTCAACGTTCCTGCAACGTGGTTATGACCAGTTGATTCATGATGTCGCCCTGCAAAACCTGCCGGTCCTGTTTGCGATTGACCGTGCCGGTATCGTTGGCGCAGATGGCCCAACACATACCGGGGCCTACGACATCAGCTACCTGCGTTGTATACCTAACATGATCATCATGACACCGGCCAATGCCGACGAAACCCGCTGTATGCTGACCACGGGCTTTTTGCACGACGGTCCTGCTGCTGTCAGATACCCTCGCGGTAGCGCTGTGATGCCGGCACCACGAAAAGAATTAATCGCTGTCGAGTTTGGCAAGGCTCAGCTGCTGCGCAAAGGCAGCAAGGTTGCCATGCTGGCTTTTGGCCCGATACTCACCGCCGCGCAACAGGTCGCGGATGAACTCGATGCCAGCCTGTTCAACATGCGCTTTGTAAAACCCCTGGATGAAGCCGCCGTATTACAGGCAGCAGCAGAACACGATCTCATCGTCACTGTTGAAGAAAATGCTGTCTCTGGTGGTGCCGGCAGCGCCATCAACGAGTGCCTCGCTGCGCACGGAAACACGGTAAATATACTCAATCTGGGCTTCCCGGATACCTATGTTGGGCAGGGGACACAGGCTGAAATGCTGGCAGAATGGGGTCTCGACAGCGAAGGTCTGCTAAACAGCATTAACAGTCGCCTCAAGCAATTGAATATCTCCAATTGCGAATAAATCGCGATTTCGCTAAAATCCTACTGTTTTACTCAAGTATTATTTTTAACTTTACCGGATATCAGGCCCGATAATGGCTGCAAGTTACCTGCTAAAAGTGGTTACCGAATTCGCTTCGGCCCACACGTTGCGTGAATATCCGGGTGCCTGCAGCCGCATGCACGGCCACAACTGGAAAGTAGAACTTGAAGCAGAAGCCACATCGCTCGATGAAGTCGGCATGGGTATTGATTTCAAGAAGATGAAAGCGGCTGCAAACGAAGTTGGCGACAGGCTGGACCACCGTTATTTGAATGAGCTGGAGCCGTTTACAGAGATTAATCCGACCGCAGAGAACATAGCGGCCTATATGTACCGGGAAATATCCGGGATGTTAAACAGCGACACAATCAGGGTAAAAGCTGTCACCCTGTGGGAAACTGATCGAGCCTGCGTGCGCTATAGCGAAGAGAATTAATGATATGACTGAAACAGTTGAAGCCAAGCCAACCAATGCATCCGACATGGTGGATGTACAGAGCAGTCATGATCACCGCGCACTGAATATTGATAAAGTCGGCATCAAGGACATCAGGCACCCCATACAGGTGAAGGATCGCTCCGGCCACACCCAGCATACCGTGGCAAATTTCAACATGTACGTCGCCCTGCCCCATGAATTCAAGGGTACGCACATGTCACGCTTCGTGGAAATTCTTAACAACCACGACTGGGAAATTACAGTTGAATCTTTCAAGACGATGCTGACTGAAATGACCAATCGTCTCGATGCCGAGATTGGCCATATAGAAATGAGCTTCCATTACTTCGTTAACAAGGCTGCACCTGCATCCGGCGTTAAAAGCCTGCTCGATTACGAAGTGACATTCATCGGTGAGCGCGCCAATAACGAGAACACGATGAACATTAAAGTCGTTGTTCCTGTAACCAGCCTGTGCCCATGCTCGAAGAAGATATCCGACCGCGGTGCACATAACCAGCGCTCGCATGTCACGGTCAATGTCAGCACCAGGAAATTTGTCTGGATTGAAGAGATTATTGACGTCGTTGAAGCCCAGGCATCAAGTGAATTGTACGGCCTGCTGAAACGTCCTGATGAAAAAGTCGTAACAGAGCGCGCTTACGACAATCCAAAGTTTGTTGAAGACATGGTGCGTGATATTGCGGCCGAACTGAACAAGGACGACCGTATTCTTTCCTACACCGTTGAATCGGAAAACTTCGAATCCATTCACAACCACTCAGCTTACGCACTGATCCAGAAGGACAAGTAGCTCTAAAGCAAGCCGATAATATCGGCGACGATAGCAGCAAAAGCTGTCTGCCTTTACTCTAAGCCCGGATATTAATCGAGCGCTCTTGCGATTGCAGCACGTACCTGTGCCGCCCTGGCCGTGGTTGCTTCCATTCCACGATCATCAAGCAGAGCGAAGTCGACATAATCCTGCATCTCGGTCAGCTGCAGAACATAAGCTTCAGACTTGACCTCTTCCTTACCCCTGAACAGGTTCATCAGCCAACTGGACTCTGATAACTCATCAAAATCTTCGCCGGTATCCGTGAGTCTCGCAGTCGCTGGTACAACGAAACTGATGCGTCCTTTCTTCTTGTCGAGTGATATCTGTTCTGCCTCGATTCGATCCAGGGCGCGTATGGTGCGGTACCAGACAAAATCCATCGAGCCTTTCATGCTCAGCACAGCCACCCGGGTTTCAAGTGAGCCCTGTGCCTGCGGATCAATATCATCAGCGGTGAAGCTTTCCTTGTAGGTCACGTAAGACTGGAACGGCTTATATTCCCTGAGCAGGGCTTCAGCCTGGTTGTCACTCAAGCCCGCAAACAGAGTCAAACGCGAAAGAATCTCCCGTTCCAGCTCGACATCGCTTTTACGACCGCGCCATGTTGTCCTGGCGTCATCATCACCGCCCTCAACGAATATCTCGATACCGTAATGCGCGACGAAGATATGCGACTTGGTACGATCAGCCGCCGGCTCTATGCGTAAGCGAAAGCGGTCACGAAAATCCGGCTCAATCTTGGAAAAAGTCCGCTTCAAAAAACCGGCATCGGCCTTGTATTGCAGCGCCTTGGTCCAGTCAGTTTGCATAAAACCCAGTTCCGGGCGGTTCTCCTGCAGCTTGATGCCTTCATGCTCCCAGAATGCTTCAATTTTCCCCCACACTACCTCGGGCGAGGCATCGACCTCGAGGAAATACAGGCTGCCTTCGTGCATCAGGCGAATACCCTTGAATTCCGGTGTAACCGCATTATCCAGCATGTGCTTGCGTCGAAAATCCGTCAACGCACTTTCAGTCGGCTCCGGAATCTCCAGGTCTGCGGTTGATTTAACCAGGGTCAGCTCGGGGGGATACTCAAGACTCTTGTAGTACTCTGCACCCTGGTATTCCGGGCGCTTGTCTTTACCAAAACTGCAAGCCGTGAGGGCGATAACCGACAGTAATACAATCAATTGCCTGTTAAATCGCATTAAATAACTCCTGCATCGTGCATGGCCTGACGAACCGGCTCATGAAACTGTTCACTTAATTGTGTCAATGGCAACCGAATGCCTTCTGGTATTAATCCCATTTCATGCAGGGCCCATTTCACCGGAATCGGATTAGCCTCAAGGAACAGGTTATTGTGAAGACCCAGCAGCGGCTGGTTTAGTTCCATGGCCCGTTCACGATCACCAGCAAGCGCCGCAGCACACATCTCCGACATTGCACGTGGCGCCACGTTTGTTGTCACTGAAATGACACCGTGACCACCCTGCAACAGGAACTCGGTTCCGGTAGCGTCATCGCCGCTGTATAAATCAAAATCATCCGACACACCATCGAGTATCTGGCGCAGGCGACCCAGCTCACCGGTTGCTTCCTTGATACCGATAATATTAGGTACTTCACTCAGTCGAATAACCGTCTCCGGCAACATGTCACAAGCTGTTCTGCCTGGCACGTTGTACAGGATCTGAGGGATATCGACTGTCTCCGCGATGAGTTTATGGTGCAAAAACAGCCCTTCCTGGGTTGGCTTGTTGTAGTAAGGCGTGACCAGCAGGCAGGCATCAGCACCGCCCTGCTGGGCGCAGCGTGTCAGCTCTATCGCTTCTGAAGTCGAGTTGGCGCCTGAACCGGCAATGACGGGCACACGGCCCGCTACCATTTCCACGGTGCGACGCATAACGTCACAGTGCTCATCCATATCCAGAGTCGCAGACTCACCTGTAGTACCCATCGAAACAATGGCAGCGGTGCCATTGTCGACATGAAAATCAACCAGTTTGGACAAACTGTCAAAGTCGACCGACCCATCGGCGAACATTGGCGTAACCAATGCCACCATGCTACCTCGAAACATCACTCACCTGGAAATATGGCTGGAAAAACAAGTCGCACAGTTAATCAACTTTTTTCCTTCATTTCAACGAGGAATAAGCCTTCAGAGTCTATACTCATATCGAAACACGCAATTGAAATTAATAAAAAAATACCCAAGTACCTTAATCATGCATACTCAGATGACCGCACAGGAAAGAAGAAATCACCAGCGCATCGCGTTCCAGGCTGAAATTATCATGCAAAGCGGGAATGAAGAATGGAGCTGTAACCTGCTCGATATTTCCCTCAAGGGCATGCTGGTTGAACCGCCTGAAAACCTTGATATCGATATCAGCAAACCTTGCGCAATCGCACTCTTCCTGGGTGAAGATGCGGCTATACATGCACGTGTAAAAATCACTCACGTTATGGACAGCGGTTACTGGGGACTGCAATGGCTGCATATCGATGTTGACAGCCTCAAGCATCTGCGCCGCCTGCTGGAGCTCAACCTGGCCGACCCGGACCTGATGAACCGGGAACTGGCTGAACTCGGATAAGCTCATACCGCCTCTACAACCCGCCTCAATCCCGTTAAACATCGGGTTCGATACCCGTCATTCTGCAATTGTTGCCATTGTAAAAAAACCATGGCGATAAAGGCTACATTTACGCCTCATCTTTGTTTAGACTGAGCGCCCCTGAAGAAGAAGTTAATAATCATGTCAGATCAACTGGTAATAACTGCGCTTGGCGCCGACCGTCCGGGCATCGTCGATGAGCTAAGTGAAGTACTTTTCAGCCGCGAACTGAATATTGAAGACAGCCGCATGAGCGTACTCGGCGGTGAATTTGCGATTCTGCTGCTGGTCAGTGGCTCACCCGAAGCTATCAATGGCGTGGTGGGTGATATCTCAACACTCGAACAATCGTTACGCATGAAGCTGCTGACCAAGGTTACCAGCAGCCAGTCGATCACTGAAGATTTCGAGAACTACATCGTCGAAGTCGAAGCCATCGACCACCCGGGCATTGTCCACAAGATTGCCAGCTTCTTTTCCAGCCAGCAGGTCAATATCGAGGAGTTAAGCACTGAACGCTATGCAGCTGCACACACAGCAACACCAATGTTCTCCGTTGCCATGATCATCAGCGTACCGAGCGGTGTCGACAGCAAGGAGTTAAGTGAAAATTTCCTCGACATGTGCGACGAACTGAATCTAGATGCATCAATAACTCCAGCAATGCTGCCACAGGATGAATAACATGGTTGAAATCGGTAAAAAAGTTAAAAACTTCAAACTGCCCGCTACTGGCGACAAGACAATCAGCCTGAATGATTTCAATGGTAAAAATGTTGTGCTGTATTTTTACCCCAAGGACAGTACACCGGGTTGTACGACTGAGGGTCAGGACTTCCGCGACGCCAAGGGTAAATTCACTCGACAGAATACGATAATTCTTGGCGTATCAAGAGACAGCATCAAGTCTCATGAAAACTTCAAGACCAGGCAGAAATTTAATTTTGACCTGTTATCTGATACAGACGAAGAACTATGTAACCAGTTCGACGTCATCAAGATGAAAAACATGTATGGCAAAAAAGTCCTCGGTATCGAACGCAGTACGTTTCTGATCGACGACAAGGGTGTTTTGAGACAGGAATGGCGCAAGGTAAAAGTAAAAGAGCACGTGAATGAAGTGCTTGATGCAGTGAAGGCGCTGAACAAGTAAGCGTTTCTATCAATTACTGGAAAGTCAGCTCAAAATCGGCGTCCTCGAGAAACGCCTGCTCCTTTTCCATATCAGCCAGTGACAGCTGGTGCTGTTCGAGCCAGCCTTCAGAAAATTTCAGGTGTAAGCCCTTGTCAGTAACATTGGCAGCCATGTCTGGCACCTGCTCGTCTGTACGACCACGATGCAGTAACACCGCAAGCCTCAACAGAACGCATAACCTGAAGCCTGGTAATTGTGCGCGCTTGACCAGATCCTCGAAGCTGTTCTTGCGAAAACGCTGCCGATGATTCAAAACAAGGGTTGCGAGCAGCGCCTGTTCCGTGCGAGAAAAGCCCGGCAAATCCGCATGCGTTAGTATGTAAGCACCACGCTTATGGTAGGCACCATGAGAAATCTGCAAGCCGATCTCGTGCAACTGTGCCGCCCACTTGAGGATCAGTTTGTTTTCACCAATCAGCTCCCAGTCAATCTCAACCTGCTCGAACAATGCCATTGCAGTGCGCATGACATTGTCTGCATGTTGCGTATCGAGATTCCAGCGCTTGATGGCCGATTGCACCGATGCCTCGCGTGCATCCTTATGCTGCAGACGGCCAATCAAGTCATACATCAGGCCTTCGCGCAAAGCCTGGTCAGAAACACGCATTTGTTCGATGCCAAGGGTTTCGAACACTGCAATCAATACCGAAAGTCCTCCAGCAAGCACCGGTGCTCTGTCCTCTTTCAAACCTTCGAGCCTGAGCTTGTCAACGTGCCCTTGCTTGATGATTTTGCTGCGTAACTTGTACAGCGAGTCGAGCGTAATACCACTGTCACACCAGCCCTCGGCATGAACGATATTGCGGATGGATTTAATCGTGCCGGAACAACCAACCGCCTCTTCCCATTTATCGGCACGAAAATGCCGCGCAACCGGATAGAATTTGAGTTCAGCATTAATGATCGCCTTGGTCATGCGCTTTTC
>JARFRD010000042.1 GCA_029287435.1 Gammaproteobacteria bacterium | reverse complement strand
GATAACGGAGCGGGTCTCGTGGGCTCGGAGATGTGTATAAGAGACAGCAGTTTCTGTTTTCTTTGATAAATTCGATGGTGCAGCAATTGGCACACGTACAGGATCTAGTCTGTTCACAGTTGCGATATTTAAAGACACTGAGACCCCTTTCAACTCGGCTAGAGAAATAAGATTTAATTTCTCGCTCTATGAAACAGATTATCTCGGAAATCCCTGGCAAGTTGTTACGGGATCGACAAGAGTGTTGATTCAAAAAGGTATCACTGACAGTTCAGATTACTCAATCAATGCTGTACCACTGCCTGCCGCAGTCTGGCTGTTTACTTCAGGCCTGATTGGCCTGATTGGATTTGCCCGACGGAAAGTCTGATAAGACTCTATCAGTAAAGAAGCGGCAGCCCCTGGTTTCAATGGCTGCCGTTTTTATTTTGGCTTCCAGGGTTTTTATGCTTCAAGTCAATATTTAATACACAGCGCTGAATTACGATAATAGAATATGTTTTAAATTTGTCCCGGGAGAAAGCATTCATGAAGCCAATTACGATTGAATTCAACGTAAAAAGTGGTGATCAAGATTTCAAAGAAGAGAGCGTGTCGCTACAATCACCGGAAGAGCTGTTCGAATATGTGGCACCTGGTGGCGGCTGCGAGGCAATGCCTTCCGATGTGGATGAGATCCAGATGGTGTTCCGTTCTCCAGAGCATCCAAATACCGAGAATCCCATTGCGGATATACATGCGACACTCGAGCTTGGCATGGTATTCATTACCGGACCGCTTGCAGAAATTGCAGAGACCGCTGAAGAGATTATGGATAAGGCAGGAAGAGGAGAGCTGTCTGAAGCGTTTCTGACCGTTATAGGCGCGCGTGGATAAGGCGGAACTTACGTCAAAATTGTTGTGTCTTAGCTTCTGAATCGTATTAACTTATCCCCTTGAGTTAACCGGGGGAGAGTACTATTATCGGACTATGTACCTGAAAAAACGCTATTTGATACACTGGATGCTGATCGCCATGCTGGCGATTATGCCGTATCGTAGCGTTATGGCAATGGAGTCTGGCTGCGAAACGAGTGATACAGCAACACGTGGCATGGTTGATCATTCAATGCATATGGCAATGGATATGCAAATGGAACATAGCACTGATCCGGCGGAAGACGACTGTTGTTGCTGCGATGCTGCTATGGCCTGCAACAGCGATTGCAGTTCCGGAATACCTTTCTCATTTGTAATTCAGCAGCTACAACCAGTTGCTGGCAATTATCGTTCTTCATTGATAGCGCTTACAGATAACGAAGTTCTGTTGCGCGCCCCCAGTCCCCCTATCAGGCCCCCCGCTAACTTACCAGCTTAATTGAGTTCGCGCTGATCCGGTAATGAACCGGTAATCATGCGTGGTTGTGCAATTATTTGTCTGGAGGTTGGCCATGTGTCAATCGCGCATTAAATTAATTGAATACGATATTAAAGAATTTTTTTGGTCGTTACTGGCAACGACTTTGTTCTTCCTGCCGGGTGCTTGTTTTGGTTTGAGCCTGGAGCAGGCGGAGCAGATGGCGCTGAAGTCTGATCCACGTGTGAAAGGGTTGCAGGCGACAGCGCGGTCTTACGATGAAGAATCGATATCTGACAGCACCTTGCCTGATCCAAAATTACTGCTGGGTGCGGTAAACGTGCCTGTGGATTCTTTCGATCTTTCACAGGAACCGATGACACAGCTCAAGGTCGGGATACGCCAGGATTTTCCTCGTGGTGATTCCCTGGATATCAAACAGCAGCAGTCACAATGGCTATCACGTTCCGCAATGGCACAAGCACAAGATGCCAGGCGCAAGTTGATCAGGGATGTTCGCCAGGCATACCTGAATCTTTATTACGAAGTGGTTGCGCTCGAAATAGTGGCTGAAACAAAGAAGCTGTTTTCCAAGCTGGTGAGCATAACGGAATCCAACTATGCCGCTGGACGCGTAAATCAGCAAGACGTTGTTCAGGCAAGTCTGGAGCTATCGCGTCTTGATGATCGAGCAGCAAAGATAAAGGGCATGGAAGAAGGGTATCGAGCAGAGCTTGCTCAATGGATCGGTGAGCGGGCCTGGGATCCTATCGATGACACTTTCCCTGAAATTCCTGAGGTGCCATTTGTATTGGAGGCTGATGCAGTTATTACAAACCATCCATCGATCAAGGCAAAAGCGGCCAGCGTCAATGCTTCCCGAAAATCCATTGAAATGGCCCGGCAGGATTACAAACCGGGATGGAGCGCAAGTCTCGATTACGGATTTCGTTCCGGAAACAATCCTGATGGTTCAAGTCGTTCAGATTTTGCTACTGCACTGGTCAACTTTGACATTCCGTTATTTACATCAAACCGGCAGGACAGAAGAGTGACTGCGAGTCAGGAGAAAACAAATGCAGCGCAATACGAAATGGACGACAAGTTGAGGCAATTGAAACGTAGTTATGAAAAAGAACTGCATTTATGGCAACGCCTCGATGAACGTGCAGTGCTGTATCGTGACAGCCTGCTGGCTTCTGCAAGGGATAATACCAGGGCGTCATTACAGGCTTATCAGAGCGGTGTGAGCGAATTCAACACCCTGATGCGTGCCCAGATAACCGAACTCGATGTGCGTCTTGAAGATTTGCGCGTGAGGGTTGATCGTGCCAGTTCACAGACACGTCTGCTGTATATAGCAGGAGAATCAGAAATATGAATATGCATACTTTCATCAAAACCTTCATCGTCTTGATGGCGATGAACGGCCTTGCTTGCCCACTGGTACCGTCCGCCTTCGCAGAAGAAGACAAGGAAATCCTGTATTGGGTGGCGCCAATGGATCCTAATTACAAACGCGACAAGCCGGGTCAGTCACCAATGGGTATGGACCTGATACCTGTTTATGCTGACCCTGATAGCAATGGTAATACGGTCAATATTGCCCCGGAAGTTGTGCAGAACCTTGGGGTGCGTATTTCAGTGGCTGAACGCACGCGGCTATGGCGTGGTATCGATACGGTTGGTTATGTTAATTATGATGAATCAAAAGTCAGCCATATCCATTTAAGAACCGAGGGCTGGATAGAGAAGCTGACTGTTCAATCGGAAGGTGAGCGCGTGAAAAAAGGTGATTTTCTGTTTGACCTGTATTCACCCAGGCTCGTCAATGCCCAGGAGGAACTGGTTACTGCCATTGCTTCAGGTAACAAGGGATTGATACGTGCTTCGAAAGAGCGTCTTTCCTCTTTGGGTGTATCAAGCAGCCAGATAGCACAACTGCAAAAAGATAAAAAAATACGTCAGCGTATATCGATCTATGCGCCACAGGATGGTGTGGTCTCAACCCTGCCTGTGAGGGAGGGTATGTTCGTCAAACCGGCGATGAAGGTTATGAGCCTTGGTGATCTCTCCAGCATCTGGATTCTGGCTGAAGTGTTTGAACGACAGTCGGGATGGGTCAGTGTCGGCCAGCCCGCCGAGGTCAGGCTTTCCTATCAACCCGGCAAGGTATGGGAAGGTGTTGTTGAATATATCTACCCCGACCTTGATCCAAAGACGAGGACATTAAAGGTTCGCTTGCGTTTCGATAATCCAGGCGAACTGCTCAAACCTAACATGTACGCCAATATAAGAATATTTGGTGGACCTAAAGAGGATGTCATTGTTATACCGCTTGAGGGGTTAATACGAACCGGCCGTGAAGAACGGGTAATTATTGATCTGGGAGAAGGTCGCTTCGAGGCACGCACAGTGACTGCGGGTATAGAAAGCGGGGATTACGTTGAAATTATACAGGGTGTAGATGAGGGCGAGAAGGTTGTGATTTCTGGCCAGTTCCTGATTGATTCGGAAGCCAGTATGCGTGCCAGTCTGACGAGGATGTCGGGTGAGGATAAAGATCAGATGGAGAAGCAGCCGTGATTACGAAGATTATTCACTGGTCGATCGCTAACCGGTTCATGGTGTTAATGCTAACGTTGATTGTCACAGGACTTGGTGTCTATTCAATCAAGAACACACCGCTGGATGCGATTCCCGATCTGTCGGATGTACAGGTAATCATCAAGACCAGCTTTCCAGGCCAGGCGCCGCAGGTTGTTGAAGACCAGGTCACATATCCACTCACAACAGCCATGCTGTCGGTACCCAAGGCTACAAATGTTCGCGGCTACTCTTTCTTTGGCGACTCCTATGTATACGTAATATTCGAAGACGGCACAGATCTGTACTGGGCACGCACACGCGTACTCGAGTACCTGAGCCAGGTGGCCGGCAAGCTGCCGCCTGATGCGCGGCCAGAGCTGGGACCTGATGCAACCGGCGTTGGCTGGGTATATGAATATGCCTTGATTGATCGTTCCGGGAAACATGATCTGTCTCAGTTGCGCAGTATCCAGGACTGGTTTCTGAAGTTTGAACTGCAGACGGTGCCGGGTGTTTCTGAAGTTGCGACCGTCGGCGGTATGGTCAAACAGTACCAGGTGGTACTGGATCCCAACAGTTTGCGGGCTTACGGATTATCGTTATCAAAAGTGAAAGCCGCAATCATGAGAGGTAACCAGGAGACTGGTGGCTCGGTAATCGAGATGTCAGAAGCTGAATACATGGTACGTGCCACGGGTTATGTGGATGCGCTCGATGATTTGCAGCATATCCCGTTAGGTGTGAACGAGCAGGGCACCCCGATACTGCTGAAAGATATCGCACAGATAAGAGTGGGGCCACAGATGCGGCGAGGCGTGGCCGAACTCAATGGTGAAGGTGAAGTCGTCGGCGGCATTATCGTCATGCGCTTTGGAGAAAATGCATTAACCACGATAAACGGTGTCAAGAAAAAGCTCGAAGAATTATCGCGTAGTTTGCCGGATGGCGTTGAAATTGTAGAAACCTATGACCGTTCTGCACTCATCAAGCGCGCAGTTAATAATCTTGGCGAAAAGCTTGTAGAAGAGTTTATTGTTGTTGCGCTGGTATGCGCGGTATTCCTGTTCCACTTACGCTCGTCACTGGTGATTATTCTATCCTTGCCTGTCGGTATTCTGGTTGCGTTCATCATCATGGAACGGATGGGTATCAATGCCAATATCATGTCACTTGGTGGTATTGCAATCGCAATCGGGGCCATGGTCGATGCTGCGATTGTAATGACCGAGAATGTGCACAAACACATGGAGCACACCGAGATAACTGATGAAAATCGCTGGCAGGTGATGCGTCAGGCGGCAACAGAGGTGGGCCCTCCGTTATTTTTTTCCTTGCTGATAATTACCCTGAGTTTCCTGCCGGTGTTTACGCTGGAAGCGCAGGAAGGACGTATGTTCTCACCGCTGGCCTTTACGAAAACGTTTGCCATGGCAGGTGCCGCGGCGCTGTCTATTACCCTGGTGCCTGTTCTGATGGGATATTTTATTCGAGGCCGTATAACACCTGAACATAAAAACCCGATCAATCGAATACTCGTTGCTGTATACAGACCCTTCATTAGCCTTGTGCTGAAGATGCCTAAAACCGTACTTGTCATTACCTTGTTTATTGTTGTCGTCAGCTACTGGCCCTTATCACAGCTCGGCTCGGAGTTTATGCCAGAACTGGATGAAGGTGATCTGTTATATATGCCGAGTACATTCCCAGCAGTTTCTATTGGCAAAGCACAGGAACTTTTACAGCAAACCGATAAGCTGATCATGACCGTGCCGGAAGTGAAACGTGTGTTCGGAAAGGTGGGTAGAGCTGAATCAGCTACCGACCCGGCACCTTTAACCATGATAGAAACCACGATATTGCTGAAGCCTCGCGAACAATGGCGTGAAGGTATGACGATGGAGAAACTCAAGCATGAACTCAATCAGCTGATACAGATTCCAGGTCTAACCAACGCATGGGTCATGCCAATTAAAAATCGTATCGATATGCTCGCGACAGGTATTAAAACACCTGTAGGTATCAAAGTTGCTGGTCCTGATCTCGATGAGATACAGGAGGTAGGAAAGGAAATTGAGAAGGTGCTCAAGGAGGTCCCTGGTACGGTCTCGGTTTACTCGGAACGTGTTGCTGATGGTCGCTATGTAACGGTCGATATTGATCGAATTGCTGCGGCTCGATTTGCGCTGAATATTGCCGATATCCAGGAGGTAGTGCGTACAGCACTGGGTGGTATGAGCGTGGGTATGAGCGTTGAAGGGCTGGAACGTTATCCGATAAACATTCGCTACCCGCGTGATGTGCGTGACTCACTGGAGAAGCTGCGTAACCTGCCTGTAATAACACCTGCAGGTGCACACATCCCCCTGGCCGAAGTGGCTGATATCCGAATCGATGACGGCCCGGGCCTGATTAAAACAGAAAATGCGAGATTGAATGGCTGGATATATATCGACATCGAAGGCAGGGATTTAGGGTCTTACGTGAATGATGCGCAGCAAGCAGTCGCGGACAAGGTTGAGCTACCGGCAGGATATTCCATAACATGGACGGGGCAATATGAATTTATGTTGCGTGCAATCGAGCGACTGACAACCGTTGTACCAATTACTTTGGCAATCATCGTTCTGTTGTTATATCTGAATTTCCGCAACATGATCGAAGTATTGATCATCATGGGTACCTTGCCTTTGGCTCTGGTCGGCGGTTTCTGGTTACTCTACTGGCTTGGCTATAACATGTCAGTTGCTGTCGGCGTGGGCTTTATTGCACTCGCCGGTGTGGCTGTAGAAATCGGCGTGATCATGCTTGTGTATTTAAACCAGGCATTTGACAAACATCGTAATAAAGTGGAGCAGGCAGGTCAGATATTAACCGTGCAAGAAGTGAAAGCCGCGGTCATCGATGGCGCTCTGTTACGTGTACGTCCAATCATGATGACAGTCGCAACAATCATCGCTGGTTTGTTACCGATTATGCTGGGTAGTGGTACCGGTTCGGAATTCATGCGTCGAATAGCCGCGCCAATGGTAGGTGGTATGGTTAGTGCAACGGTATTGACGCTTGTCGTGATTCCAGCCGTATTTTTGTTGTGGAAGCAGCGAAATGTCAGCCGGCAATCATGATGGTTAAATGCAGAGTCCTAGACTTCATTGGAGGGCTGGCTCAGCCAGGCTATGAAGTACAAGGCGACGGCGCAGAGCATTACTCCGCTGAAGCCAATCTCGATCGCGAGTAATACAGCCAGTATTGCACTCAACACCGATGCGCAGCCATTGATTCCCCATGCCCAGGGCGTCAAATGCCTGTCGTTTTTTTGCAGCAGGGTGAATCCTATCGGGAAAGGCATGCCCATGACAAACGCCAGCGGCGCAGAAAGCAGAAATGCAGATCCGATGCGAACCAGTTCGGGCATGGCCATAATCCGGGGGCTGATGAATGGCAGTAGCATGATGTATAAAACCGTGATCAGTCCTATCAGGAAAACCGCACGACGCAGGATGTTAGGTATTACCCTGTCAGTGTCACTCTCTATGCTGCGTTGCACATAGAGGCTGCCAAGGCCGGAGAAGATAAGGAATGCGCAGAGGGTGACAGCCACGGCATACAATGGCTGGCTCAGTATCAATGTAAATTGCTGGATGAAAGCGATCTCGATAAAAAGAAATGCGAGCCCGATAGCAAGGAAATATATAACGGTATTCCTGCGCCCATTTCTGGATTCGGTTTTTTCTGTTTTTACAAACAATAGCGGTAGCAGGATCAGCACCAGTGCTGCAATCGTTGCCTGTGCCAGGGTGACGAGTAACGTCGGGTAACCAACACCAATCATGGATATACCAGCACGCCCGGGTAAGGAGAGGAACTCATCCAGGGTGGACCAGCGGAAGAAATTATTGAAATACGGTTTGTTGTCTGTTGCGGCATTTATATCGTACTTGTATTCGTTTATGAAGCGGGTATCCGCATCGTGCAGGATGCTGTGCGCGGCGAGGTAATATACCGGCTCCTGTAGTAGCTGAATTTTGTTGGCTTCTTCCGGCTTGATGTCGGGCAACCAGGCCAGGTCAAAGCTACGTGACTGGCTGAAGTCGCGAACCCTGCTGATATCTTCAGCTGAGAGCACGCTGTTCTTTATCAGCAGTGTTGCTGTATTCCAGCTGCGAATCCAGGCGATGTGTTTTTCCGGCTGCTCAATACCATGGTTCTTCATGGCAGCAATGGCTGTTACAAGCAGTTTCAGGTTTCCTTGAGCCGGTGTGCTGGTCCACATGGTAATGCTCAACATACCGTCGGATGACAGTAACGACAGATATGATTGCAGCGCTTCAATCGTGTAGTCATAGGATGTCGATAAGGCATACACACCGGCCGAGCCTCCAGTGGAACCGCCGGATGGCCCCATGATGACCAGGTCATAATGTTTGCCTGATGCCGCAAAGCCGCGAGGTGAAATAGTGTGAATTGATACCTTGCTTTGCAAGTTATGCCAGTCGATATAGTCAGCATAGGTATCGGTGATTAATGCGCTAAGCTGGTGATCGGGTTCAACGGCATCGATGCGGGATACGTTGTGTGCGTAGGCCTGTAGAACCTGGGCGCCGGTAGAGGAACCCAGCACGAGGACATTATTCGCTGCAGGATGTACATGATACGGTAGTGCCGAACTCATGTAGTCGTGATATTGAAGCGAAGGCGGCCCGGTTACACGATCAATCACGGTCATCTCGTCACCATCCCTGAATACCGCGAGTTGCTCGGGCGGAGTGGCCGGACTTTGCAGGCTTAGCCCGGGTGCATAGCGAAAAGGAACCTGTGAACTTTGCACGACATCGGTTTGTGACACGGGCGATGTCATGTGGTGTTCCAGCTTTGTATCTTTCATCAACAAGGTCTGCTCGAGTCCCTTGTATTCCGACATGCGCAGATCGAGCCAGCTCTGGGGTGCATAGAATATCGCAAGCATACTGACAAGTAGCACAAAAACAGAAAGCTGTTGTTGCCTGACGCTGCCCATGTTTTTCAACGCAAACAGTCCGGCGGCAACACCGCTGATGGCGAGAAAACGAAGTACACTAACGGGTGCCAGTACCTGCAGTGCAATCATGATTAACACGGCACCAATGCCGGCGCCAATCAGGTCAAAACCATACACCAGGGGAATGTGCTGGTTAAAACGCATCATGGTTAAGGCGATAGCATTGGCTACGAAGAAAAACGGCAATGTCAGTAGCAGGTAGCTGTAGAGCAGACGTAACCATTGTGCCTGGTCCCATAAGATTTCCAGCGCATTGAATGGTAGTTGCTGGACGAGGATGAAGCAGATGATAGATGACAAGCCGAACAGCAGCGTATTGATTAAAAAAACGCTATCGTAGTTATCCAGCAATTTGTTTCGAAACAC
>JARFRD010000182.1 GCA_029287435.1 Gammaproteobacteria bacterium | reverse complement strand
CCCCCCCCCCCCCCCCCCCACCCCCCCCCCCCCCCCCCCCCCCAACACTCCCCATTGATCGTCGGCAGCGTCAGATGTGTATAAGAGACAGATGTTTAACCGCTTCCAGCACATGTTCAGTATTACGTCGTAACTTTTCTTCAATAGTGGCAAAGGCAGATGTCTGACTCGCACCTTCGTATTCCATTGCGGCACAGATAACACCACCAGCATTTGCGATAAAATCGGGCACACAAAGCACGCCTTTATCGTGAAGGATTTTTTCTGCGCCATGGGTAAAGGGGATATTAGCGCCTTCAACAACCAGCCGGGTATTTAGCCGGCTGACATTGTCTTCATGTACAACGTCGGGACGAGCAGCCGGAATCCAGATATCGCATTCGATATCGATCACATCATCTCGCGCCAGCTTTCTCGCATCTAAATAGTCAGTGACACTCTTGCCCTCATTCTTGATTGCGATCAACTGTTCAACATCCAGTCCTTCCGGGTTATGAATGGCACCATGAGAATCTGCTACGGCGACAACTATTGCGCCTCGCTGCGACAGATAACGAGCGGCATTTTTACCGACAGCACCAAACCCCTGTACCACCAGACGAGCACCTTCCAGCTCAAAGTCACAATAATTAAGCGCTACATCGACAACATGACTCAGGCCAAACCCGGTGGCACCTATTTCATCCAGTGGAATGCCGCCGATTTCACGGGGCAAGCCAACGACGCGCCCAATTTCATCTCTGACCCATGCCATGCATTCTTCGTCAGTGCCCATGTCAGGCGCAAAAATGTATGTATCCTCATTTCGCAGGGCATTGGCAAGCGCCCGAATTAACTTTTCTTTTTCTGTCTTCGGCATCTTTGGATCACCGTAAAGCACAGCCTTGCCACCACCATAAGCCAATCCTGCCGAGGCATTTTTAAATGTCATTGCGCGCGCCAGTCTTATGCACTCTTCTGTACTGACGTCAGCGGCCATGCGCACACCACCTATCGAAGGCCCCTTGGCAACATTATCGACCACCAGAACAGCTTTCAGGTCTACAGAGGGCTCATGAACATGAATAACTTTTAATGGACCCAGCTCATCAGCGAATTTAAAAATATCTTCCACGCCTGTTTTCCTATCAGGGTTATTACAACACAGGGTTTATTGCTTCAGCCTATTGTGAACTGAATCGCACAGTTATGGCAAATTGATACCGGTTTACACCCCTGGCAACCGTTTCATCTGCATTTCAACTTGATGGTGACAAGTTCACAACAATTTATGAAACGGTAACGTATGCCACCCTGCTTGTCGATTGGAAAATAAGAGCATATAGCTTGCGAATTAACTGACATGGGGGACACAATCTGAAAAGAGTATACTGTCTGTATGTAAACATAATCAGGAATATTATTTTATGAAGTGTGAAAACTGCAGGCTGATGCAGGATGAAAATAAAATAGTCGATGAGGTAATTGCGCGCGTAGGAAAAACGATTAATCTTGCAACACCATTGGCTATAGGCAAGGCCAACCATGTTATCAATGCAATTTACAATCGTGCTAAACAAGATCCCTCGATTCAGCTCAATATCCTGACAGCACTTACGTTCGAACGCCCAAAAGGCAAGAGCCTGCTTGAGAAACGGTTCCTCGAGCCTTTCGTAGACAGGGTGTTTGGCGACTACCCTGATCTCGATTATGAAACAGACCGTGTCAGCAACACGTTACCACCCAATATCCACGTGATCGAGTTTTATTTTCCGCCGGGTAAATTCTTGAATAATCCACAGCAACAGCAGGACTACGTTAGCAGTAATTACACACATTGTGTGCGCGATCTTATGGATAGAGGCGCTAATGTGATCGCCCAGCTGATCAGCAAGAGCGATGACATCGAAAGCTCAAACATCAGCCTCAGCGGTAATCCTGACATTGCGCTCGATTTGATCAGCATGATGCAGCAGCGCGCACGCGACGAAGACGCACCCTTTGTAATAATCGGTCAGGTCAACCCAAACCTACCCTATATGTACGGCGACGCAGAAATCGAAGCCGATAATTTTCACTTTATTCTTGATAATCCCGCTTACTACTTCCGAATCTTTGGACCACCCAAACTATCCATACCGGACCGGGAACATATCGTCGGTCTGTATCTGTCATCTCTTATCAGGGATGAAGGCGAACTACAGATAGGCATCGGCGCCATGGGCGATGCCTTTATCAATGCCCTGATACTGAGGCAAAAACACAATAAAAACTACCTGCAGATTTTGCAGGCACTGGAGCTGGAAAAGAAATTTGGCAACATCACCAATAAAATCGGCGGTACTAATACTTTTGACAAAGGTCTGTTTGGTGCCAGTGAAATGGTGACAGACGGATTTCTTCACCTCTATGAAGCCGGGATATTGAAACGACTGGTCTATGATGACCTGCCAATCCAGCGTCTACTCAACGAAGGTTTGATTGGTCACGAAGTTACACCTGCCACGCTTGAATTACTACTACAGCGTAAAGCAATCCATATGCGCTTGTCGAAGGATGATTTTGACTACCTGGTCAGGTTCGGGATTTTTCGTAAAGACATCAAATATGATGACGGTGAAATCCTGACCAGCAAGGGGCAAAAAATCAGGGCTGATTTTACTCAAGAAGAAAACACGCATCTGATAATGGAAAACTGTCTGGGTGAACGTTTAAAAGGCGGCGCAATCGTGCATGGCGGATTCTTCATGGGCCCACAGGACTTCTATCAAAAACTTAAAACCATGCCGGCGCAAGAACGCAAGCTGTTTAATATGCGCAGTGTACGCCGAATTAATCACCTGTACGGCCATGAAGAAATTGACCGTCTGCAACGTAAAAATGCGCGTTTTATAAATACATGCATGAAAATTACATTGTCCGGTAATGTGGTATCTGACGGACTCGCAGATGGCCGCGTGGTCAGTGGTGTAGGCGGCCAGTACAATTTTGTCGCCATGGCGCATGAGCTACCTGATGGTCGTTCACTAATGAACCTGCGCGCCACCCGGGAAGAAGGTGGTAAAACGGTATCCAATATCATCTGGAATTATGGTCATACAACCATCCCACGGCACCTGCGAGATATTGTAGTGACTGAATATGGTATCGCGGATCTACGCGGAAAAACCGATTCTGAAATTATTGAAGCTTTACTGAATATTACTGACAGTCGTTTTCAGCAGAAGCTGATGAGACAGGCAAAGAAGACAGGTAAGCTCAGCAATGATTATCAAATACCCGATAACTTCCGCAACAATTATCCGCATGTAATTTCCAGGCTTATGGCATCAATCAAGCAAGAGGGCTATTTTCCGCCATTTCCGTTTGGCACCGACTTCACCGAAGAGGAACGCATTGTTGGCAAGGCATTGAAATCTCTCAAGCGGAAATCCCAATCCAGATGGCTTATGCTCAGACTCCTGATCAAAGCTATATTCACATACACGATTCCTGAAACACACAAACCTTATCTTGAGAGGATGCAGCTTTGGCGCACAAAGGGCCTGGAGGAAAGACTCTTTCGGAATCTTCTGGCCAACGAGCTGAAATCGATCGTGGGCATCGATCAATGCTGATGCGCTGACATAACTCTGATTCAGGCCTGTTTCTTTTAGCCCCGCACATGTTTAACATACGCGCCTGCCGCGTAACCATCACTCTTTTTCATGGCGCTTTAATGTCATCCCATAAAATAACAATATCTGATTGCCTGACCGATTTATCAGACCAACAAGTCAGGCAAGCCGCAGAAATAGCAGCTAACTATTTCCCTGATCGGAAACTCATGGAAGAATTAATACGACATCATCTGGAGCAGGCAAGCACGGTACGTTTAGCCATATACGAAGACAGGATTGTTGGTTATTCGATTGCATCAAAATACAAAATGGTGACGCCCTTCTATCATCGCCCGGTTAATGTCATTTATCAGCGGATGTTATATCTTAAACCGGGTTTTCTGTATAAAGGTCTCAGTTTACGGCTGCTTGCAATCACCATGAAAGACCTTTTTGGGTGGTTATGGCCATTCAAAAGAGTCGTGGCTATATGCCGCACGCAAAATCCCGTAGTGGCCAGAATCATGGATATGTACAACCTTTCCTACCCTCAATTTGGCCAGATGGTACCTGATGAAATTCGGCAATTCGGACAAAGCCTGCTGCCCGTTCTCGACGCAGAATCACTCGATGAACACTTCAGATTAACTGGAACACTGACTGAATTTGCAGGAATGGACTACACTGAAATCTGGGAGCGCTACCTCGATCGAAGACACAATAACTATGAAAAGCTCATGCTAAACAGCGTTTTTGCGCAAAAGCAGGGGCGCATCATCAATAGTGGCGCACTTATCTTAATGGTTGCCTATGCCAGGCCATTTAACTTTATTCGCCACCTGTTACGCTCGTAGTCACCTGTCTTTCTAGTGAAACCGCCCAAACAGAATAACCCCCTCAAAAATGCCACCAGAGACAGGCCACATCTGGCACAAATGTTGCTCTCTAAGATATATAGACCTAATCTACCGTTATCAACTTGTGCGCGCACCATTTTAGTGCAATGGCTATAGACTGGAAAAAATATGACCCAAATGGGTGCTATGACGAGCTCATCAGCACCCCCGGCTACGCACGGGCAGCTGCGCGTAATCTGACCGCCTGGTTACGCAAGCTTTCGGACGAAGATCTGCAAACGCGCAAACTCGATGCGGAACTCGCTATCATTGACAAGGGTGTCACTTTCACTGTGTACAGCGACGGTGAAAATATCGATCGTGCCTGGCCTTTTGACATCATACCCCGCGTCATCCAGCTCAAGGAATGGCGTCGGATCGAAACCGGTCTCAAACAGCGCCTGCATGCACTGAACCTGTTTATTAATGACCTGTATCACGACCAGAAAATTATCAAGGACGGCGTCATTCCGGCTTCCCTGATTGCCAAATCCAAGGGTTTCCGTGAAGAATGCATAGGTATAGAACCGCCCCACAATGTGTGGGCACATATCTGTGGCAGTGATCTCGTGCGTGATAGCGATGGCACAATGTACGTGCTCGAAGACAATTTGCGTGTTCCCTCGGGTGTCTCCTACATGATTGAGAACCGCGAGGTGACCAAGCGCGTTTTACCCGAATTATTCGAGAACAACAATATCTTGCCCGTGGATGACTACCCGGATCAACTCATGGCCATGCTGCAGTCAATTTCTCCAAACAAGCGTACACGACCGGAAGTCGCCGTACTGACACCCGGTATTTATAACTCCGCCTATTTTGAACATGCTTTTTTAGCGCGCAGCATGGGCGCGGAACTTGTTGAGGGTATCGATCTCGTAATTGAACCTGACGGCTATGTCTATATGAAAACAATCAAGGGACTGGCACGCGTGGACGTCATCTATCGTCGTATTGACGACTCGTTTCTGGATCCCGAGACATTCAATCCAGATTCGGTACTTGGGGTACCGGGACTGATGAAGGCATGGCGTGAGGGCAAGGTTGCACTTGCTAATGCACCGGGGTGTGGTGTAGCTGATGACAAGGTTGTATATACCTATGTTCCGGATATTATTCGCTATTACCTTGATGAGGAGCCAATAATCCCGAATGTGCCTTCATACCGTTGTAATATCAAAGAGGAACGTGAGTATGTACTCGCCAACCTTGAGAACATGGTTGTTAAACCTGCGAATGAATCAGGCGGTTACGGCATGCTTGTTGGGCCTCAGTCTACGGCGAAAGAACGCGCGCAGTTCAAGCGCCTGATTCGCAAGAATCCGCGTAACTATATAGGCCAGCCTGCCCTGTCCCTGTCAACGGCACCAACCCTGTGTGATAACAAACTCGAGCCACGCCACCTGGATTTACGGCCATTTATCCTGCAGGGAAAAGACACCTATGTTACGGCAGGTGGTCTGACCCGTGTGGCAATGAAACGCGGATCACTCGTTGTCAACTCATCGCAAGGCGGCGGTAGTAAAGACACCTGGATCGTGGATACCGAGAAACGCTGATGCTGTCACGTGTAGCAGAACGGATTTACTGGTTGGCACGCTATATAGAGCGTGCCGAAAATACAGCTCGCCTGGTCAATACCTACCATTTCCTGTTACTCGACATGCCTCGCGGAACCAAGGTTGGCTGGCATATATTGCCTTATATTGCCGGCAGCTCTGAATTATTTAATGAGTGTTACCAGCGTCAGGATGAACGTAACACTGTTAAGTACCTGCTCGCAGACAGCATTAATCCAGCCTCGATAGTCAATTCAATTACAATGGCACGTGAGAATGCTCGCACTTCTCGTGACGAGCTACCTGGCTATGCATGGGAACAGATCAACGAACTGTATATTTACACTCGAGATAACGTGAGCACGGCGCTGGCGCGTCGCGGACGTTTCAGCTTCCTGACCGAGACAATCCTGAGATGCCAGCAGCTCACAGGTCTGCTCGCAGGCACCATGAGCCATGATCTGAGATATGATTTCATTCGTATCGGCAGAAATATAGAACGAGCCGACATGACAACGCGCGTCATCGACATTGGCGCAATGAGCCTGAAAGAGGAAGATGAAGCAAGGGCACATGATGTACATGTGTGGACAAGCATGCTCCATGCACTTAATGCCTATCAAATGTATCGCAAGGATGTTCAGCTAGGTGTACATTGTGAGGATGTTGTTGGCTACCTGCTACAAAATAACTATTTTCCACGATCGGTTACGCATTGTATCGACCAGATAGAAGAATCAATTGCTATTCTCCCAAAGTATAAGGATCCACTTGCACAGCTGCGAGCTACACGACGACGTGTGGACAAAATCAAACCTGCAACGCTCACAGCAGAATCCTTGCATAAAGAAGTGGATCAGATTCAAATAGGTATCTCCGCTTTACATGGCCAGATTTGCAGTACATGGTTTGAATAGAGTATTTGAAAGGCGCTATCCTGATGAAAACCTTCAAATGTGTTTGTGGCCAGATAATATATTTCGACAATACCCACTGTCTTAATTGTGGCGAGCGTGTCGGATTTGACCCTGCATCAATGGATATGGTCAACACGGACCTTTCTGGGCACCAGGTCTGCCACAATAGTCTTAAGTATAATGTTTGCAACTGGGTTATCGAAAAAAACGAATCGGGACCTCTGTGCAAATCCTGCCGTATTACGCATATAACCCCAAACCTTTCCACCATTGAAAATATAAAACGATGGCGCATACTCGAATCAGCCAAGCGGCGCCTCCTGTATAGCTTGCTGAAACTCAATCTGCCTATAGCAGCTGATCCGGTGAACAAACACCCGGCACTTGGATTTGAATTTCTTGAAGACCAATCCACAAATCCCCTGGTCGCCGAGGAATACGTTCGAACAGGTCACACCATGGGTGTCATCACCATCAATACATCTGAAGCTGACGATGTACAACGCGAAATCACACGTTCGTTAATGAAGGAGGCATACAGAACACCTCTCGGCCACTGTCGACACGAAAGTGGTCATTACTTTTATGACCGATTGATAAAAAATTCCGAATACCAGTCAAGTTTTGTCGAACTCTTCGGCGATGCCGGGCTGGACTACGAAGCCGCACTTGCTGATTACTACTCGAATCCCCCAAGACACCAGCCTGAAGCTGGCTATATCAGTCTCTATGCTCACTCACATCCGCTGGAAGACTGGGCTGAATGCTGGGCACATTATCTGCATATCATAGATACGCTGGAAACGGCACGAAATGCGAATATCATCGATTCACAAGAAGACGACTGGATACATGACTGGCTCAGACTTTCAGTGATTCTGAACGAGCTCAACAGCAGCATGGGACAATCATTCGCGTACCCGTTTGTACTCACACAAAGGGTGATAATAAAGCTGCGTTTTATTCACCAGGTGGCGGGCCAGCTTCCTCCCAGTTAAAGCGTGGCAGCGCATCGAAAGCTGAACGTATGCTCGACGCCCAGCTGGTACGCAGTTCTGACATGTAGGGATGATTTTCAGCAAGCCGTAAATAACGGTTCAGGGTAAGGCTGTCTTTATCGTATATCATCACTTCTATAGGCGGCCCGACAGTTACGTTACTTTGCATGGTTGAATCCATCGACACCAACGCACACCGCGCAGCATCTTCCAGACTTGTCTCAGATTTGATAACACGATCGAGGATCGGCTTGCCGTACTTTTTTTCTCCGATTTGCAGGTAGGGCGTGGCTCTCGATGTGGTTATATGATTGCCTTCCGGGTAAATCATATGTAGCGCCGGTGGTTCTCCTTTGATCTGTCCGCCTAAAATAAAGCTGACAGCAGGACTGAAGCCGGCAGTAACTCCTTTACTGTCAGTAAAACGATTCTGTTGTTGGCGGCTGATTTCTCCAATGTAATCTGCCGCTTCATCCATATAGCGCGCCTTGCACAGGACACAATCCGGATTATCCCTTAGTTCATGGCGAATATGTGTCAATACAGCCTGGGTGGTCGCCAGGTTGCCCGCACTGAGCAATACAAACTGCCGCTCACCATCAATCCCCAGGGTATGCATTTTGCCGTATTGACTGACCTGGTCAGAGCCCGCATTGGTGCGCGAATCTGATGCAAAGACCAATCCACTGTCTAAAGAAATTCCGACGCAATATGTCATAGAAGGTACAACCGGTTCAAGATGATAGTAGCACCCAGGCATGGTCGCCTGAGAGACCTATAGACTAAACGTATTATGATCAGTTGGTCAAACTCGATATACATCTTTGTCGCTCCCCATGGAATTTATTGAGTCATACAACCAGTATTTTCCAGTGAAAATTAGCCGATTTATCACATCCGTAAAACTGACTTACAGCATGCTGACGGGCATAAACGGGTGGAAAGCGGGCCGTCAGCGGGGATTCCAGCAGGTATCATACCGAATGTCTAAGAACGGCTGCGAGGCCAACCGGTCGACGCAACACAAGCATTAAATCGTTCCACCGGTGTCTCAAAACCTAACGTCTCACGCGGACGTTCGGCTTAAATAAAAACAGCTCCCAAAGGAACCACATTTTGATGCATTGATTGATTCAGTCCAGTTATT